>NZ_RZOL01000311.1:0-7378 GCF_004022985.1 Mesorhizobium sp. M7A.F.Ca.ET.027.02.1.1
GGCGCGAATTCGCAACAATCAGCGCCGGCTGGCAAGGCGAGATCGCCGGCCCAGTGGTGCAGCGGGTGATCGACGCCGGCATCATGGCGCTGCCGAGCTTTGCGCCAGGCGGGCCGATGTCGGGGCATTCCGGCCGACTGGTCGGGCGCGCGCCCAATGCCGAGGAACGCGCGGCCGCGGCGCTGCTCTACGTCGCGCTGATGGTCGATCTCTGCCTCGACCTCATCCATTCGAACAACACGGTGATCGTCGACGGCGGGCTGAACACGGGCGGCCTGCTCGCCGCGCTGCTGGCGCAGTTGCGTCCCGGCCAGGCCTTCCTGCAGGGCGCCACGCTGGAGGGCAGCGCCACGGGTGCCGCGGCGCTCGCCTTCGAGAGCGTCGGGCGCGAATTCGCCGCCGAAGTTCCGGAGCCGGTGCGCGCATCGCGTTTCACCGGGTTGGCAGGCTATCGCAGCAATTGGCGCGACGCCACCATGGACCGCGGCGTCGCTGATGCGGCAGTGGGAGGCGCGCGATGAGTGCGATTGCCAGGGCCGAGACCGCGCGCCAGCCGGTGCTGGAGATGCGGCACATCTCCAAGACGTTCGGCACCATCCGTGCCTTGCACGATGTCTCGCTCAGCGTCCACGCCGGCGAGCTGCACGCCTTGATGGGCGAAAACGGCGCCGGCAAGTCGACATTGATGAAAGTGCTTTCAGGCGCCTATCGGCCGGATGCCGGCGGCGAGATCCTGATCGACGGCATGCCGGCCGCGACCGGCGATCCGATCAAGGCGCGCGCCAGCGGCGTCGCGGTGATCTATCAGGAGCTGTCGCTGGCGCCCAATCTGACGGTGGCGCAAAACATCTTCCTCGGCAACGAGCCGCGACGCTTCGGTATCGTCGACCGCGACCAGTGCACCCGGCGCGCCAGGGAGATCATCGCGCGTCTGGGCGTCTCCTTTTCGGCCCGCGACATGGTCTCCAGCCTGTCGCTCGGCGAGCGCCAATTGGTCGAGATCGCCCGCGCGCTGTCGACCAATGCGCGCATCATCGTCATGGACGAGCCGACCACGTCGCTGACCTCGCGCGAGACCGACCGGCTGTTCGAGGTCATCGCGACGCTGAAATCGCAAGGCATCGCAATCATCTACATCAGTCACCGCATGGAAGAGGTCTACCAGCTTGCCGATCGCGTCAGTGTGCTGCGCGACAGCGGCTATGTCGGTACGCTCGAGCGTGCCGACCTCAGCGCCTCGCGCCTGGTGTCGATGATGGTCGGCCGCGATCTGTCGGCTTTCTACAAGAAGGATCATCGGCCGCCGGACGAAAAGCGCGCGGTGGCGCTCTCGGTGCGTGGCATGTCCGACGGCCGTCTCCTGAAAAACTGTTCGTTCGACCTGCACAAGGGCGAGGTGCTGGCGCTGGCGGGTCTGGTCGGCTCCGGCCGTACCGAGCTTGCGCGGCTGATCTTCGGCGCCGACAGGCGCGTGTCAGGCACGCTGGAACTCGACGGCAAACCTGTAACCATCGGCTCGCCGCGCGAGGCGCTCGATGCCGGCATCGCCTATCTGACCGAGGATCGCAAGGAACTCGGCCTGTTCCTCGACATGTCGATTTCCGACAACATCAGCATGGGCGTGCTGGCGCGGGATTCGCATGCCGGTGGCTTGCGCGACTTCGCGGCCGCCGAAAGGCGCGCTTCCAGGGCCGTTGCCGATCTCTCCATCCGCACCAGTTCGGTGCAGGCCAATGCCGGCTCGCTGTCCGGCGGCAACCAGCAGAAGGTGCTGCTCGCCCGCCTGCTCGAAACCGAGCCGAAGGTGGTCATCCTCGATGAGCCGACCCGCGGCGTCGATGTCGGAGCGAAATCGGAAATCTACCGGCTGATCGACAATCTCGCCAAACAGGGCATCGCCATCCTGATGATCTCCAGCGAACTGCCCGAGGTGATCGGCGTCGCCGACCGCGTGCTGGTGATGCGCGACGGTACGATATCGGGCGAGGTGACGGCATCGCAAGGCGAGCCGCTGAGCCAGGAGAAAATCATGGAACTTGCAACGGGAGCGGCTCAGCAATGACCGACAAGGCGACCGAGATCAGCGCAGGCGGCCAGGCCACCGGCACAAGCCGACGGTTGCGCACGGCTTTCGCTGCCCTCGGCATGCTGCCGGTGCTGATCCTGCTGGCGGCCGGCTTCCAGTTCCTGAACCCCCGCTTCCTGACCGAGACCAACCTCTTGATCGTCACCCAGCAGTCGTCGATCAACATCGTGCTGGCGGCCGGCATGACCTTCGTCATCCTGACCGGCGGTATCGACCTGTCCGTCGGCGCCATCCTCGCCGCATCGGCGATGGTGGCGGTGATGGTGTCGCTGGCGCCGGACTGGGGTTTGCTCGGCGTGCCGGCGGCCATTCTGGTCGGCCTCGGCTTCGGCCTCATCAACGGGCTGCTCATCGCCTACATCAAGTTGCCGCCCTTCATCGTCACGCTGGGTTCGCTGACCGCGGTGCGCGGCGTCGCCCGCCTGCTCGGCCAGGACACCACGGTGTTCAACTCGGACCTGCCGTTCGATTTCATCGGCAACGGTTCGCTGTTCGGCATTCCGTGGCTGGTCATCATCGCGCTGTCGGTGGTTGTGCTGTCCTGGCTGGTGCTCAAGCGCACCGTGCTCGGCACCTGGATCTATGCCGTCGGCGGCAATGCCGAAGCGGCGCGGCTGACCGGCATCAAGGTGCCGCTGGTGCTGCTCTTCGTCTATGGCGTTTCCGGCCTGCTGGCCGGTCTTGGCGGCGCCATGTCGGCGGCCCGGCTCTACGCAGCCAACGGCTTGCAGCTCGGGCAATCCTACGAACTCGACGCCATTGCCGCGGTCATCCTCGGCGGCACCAGCTTCGTCGGCGGCGTCGGCTCGATCTGGGGTACGCTGATCGGCGGCCTGATCATCGCGGTGCTCTCCAATGGGCTCATCTTGGCCGGTGTCTCCGACATCTGGCAGTACATCATCAAGGGATTGGTCATCATCGTGGCGGTCGCCCTCGACCGCTACAGGCTCCAGGCAGGAGCAAGAACGTGATTGACCTTAGTCGCCGGCGTCAACGACCGGTTTGTGTAACGCACCGTGAGAGGCGCGGGGCAATCGGAGGAAAGCAATGAAGACCATCGCCAAACTGCTCTGCGGCGTCGCACTCGCGTCGCTCGCCATCGCGCCTGCTTCGGCCAAGGACCTCAACAAGGTCGGTATCTCGGTCGGCCTGCTCGGCAATCCCTTCTTCGTCGCCACCATCAAGGGCATCGAGGACGCGGCCAAGAAGATCAACCCGAAGGTCGAGGTGACCTCGGTGTCGGCCGACTATGACCTCAACAAGCAGGTCTCGCAGGTCGATTCGTTCATCGCCGCCGGCGTCGACGTGATCATGCTCAATGCCGTCGACGCCAAGGCGATCGCGCCGGCGGTGAAGAAGGCACAGGCTGCGGGTATCGTCGTTGCCGCCTTCGACGTTTCGGCGCCGGGCGCCGACGTCACCGTGATGACCAACAACGTCAAGGCCGGCGAAGAGGCCTGCAAGTACCTGATCGACCACACCGGCGGCAAGGGAGACTACGTCATCCTCAACGGACCGGCATCGTCCTCGATCCTGGAGCGGGTGAAGGGCTGCAAGAACGTGCTGGCGCAGCATCCCGACATCAAGATCCTCTCCGACGACCAGAATGCCGAAGGCTCGCGCGACGGCGGCCTGAAGGTGTTCCAGTCGCTGCTCACCCGCTTCGACAAGATCGATGCGGTGTTTGCCATCAATGACCCGACGGCGATCGGCGCCCAGCTTGCGGCCAAGCAGCTCAACCGTTCGGAATTCATCTTCACCGCCGTCGACGGCGCGCCCGATATCGAGAAGGAACTCTCCTCCGGCACCTCGATGATCAAGGCCTCGGCCTCGCAGGATCCTTACGTGATGGCCGGCCAGTCGCTGACGATGGCGGCCGAACTGCTGGCCGGCAAGAAGCCGGCGGAGCCGACCGTGCTGCTCGACCCGAAGCTGATCACGGCCGAGAACCTGAAGGACTACAAGGGCTGGACCGCGGCCCGCTAAACGTCCCTCAGCAGCGTGCGGCCGGGATCACCCGGCCGCACGTCTTGTCCAGGCATCGGTTCCCCATGGGGCCGATGCGCAGAAGCCGGAGACGATGATGTCGCGTATTGGAATCCATTCTTTTGTCTGGTCGGTGGGCTCGGCTCAGGCCGATCTCGAGCGCACGCTGGCCAACACCAGGGAGGCCGGCTTCGACCTCATCGAATTCTCCTATCTCGACCCCGCCAATGTCGACATCGGCGGGCTCGCCGGGCGCATTGCCGATCTTGGCCTCGGCGTCGCGATCAGCATCGGATTGCCTGTTGATGGCGACATTTCGAGCGCCGACAAGGCGATTGCCGCGCGCGGCGTCGAAATCCTCAACGACACCATCGCGCTGACGCGCGATCTCGGCGGCCGGAAGGTCGCCGGCATTCTCTCGACCAGCCACGGATTGCAGGTCGAGGCGCCGACGCGCGATCAATGGCAGCGCAGTGCCGGCACGCTGGCCAAGGTTGCCGAGACAGCCAAGGCGGCCGGCGTCACGCTCAACCTCGAGATCGTCAACCGCTTCGAAAGCAATCTGCTCAACACCGCCGCGCAAGGGCTGGCCTTCATCGAGGACACAGGCTCGGACAACATCTTCCTGCATCTCGACACCTTCCACATGAACATCGAGGAGGCCGATGTCGGGCTGGCCATCCGTCATGCCGCGGATAAGATCGGCTATGTCCATATCGGCGAAAGCCATCGCGGCTTCCTCGGCACCGGCAATATCGACTTCGCCGCGATCTTCGATGCGCTGACCGCTATCGGCTACAGCGACGACCTCAGCTTCGAATCCTTCTCTTCGGAAATCGTCGATGAGAACCTGTCGAAGAAGACCGCGATCTGGCGCAATCTGTGGACGGACAACATGGCGCTGGCCAAGCACGCGCGTGCTTTCATCGGTCTGGGAATAGAGACGGCAAGGCGCAAGGCGGAACTCGTCTCGGCGCGGCACAAACCCTGACCCGCCCGTCGAGGGCCGAAGGACGCGGCGTGCGCCACAGGGCAGGGTGCCGAACTCAGATTAACAACAGGCCTCGAGGCAGCCGGTATTGGCGGCTTTTGTGCCGCCATTTTTCCGAGATAGGAATTTTTTCTTGACGCGGTGACCTCAGCTATGGTACATATTTGCCTATGGTGCTGACTTGCGCCAGTGACCCGCCGCACAGGCGGGTTTTTTGTTTGATGCACCGTCAGCCAAGGTGCCGGCCGTATGGCGCCGGCATTGCTCGCGGCAGGTGCATCGGTTATCTGACCGGCCAGGCAAACAACGCCACGCAATCCACCAAACGGAGCCCAGCACATGACCCGCGAGACAATCCTCAAATTCGGCACCGTCGAACACGCGGACGCCGGCGATCTGGCTGGCTGGATCGTCGTCGAGGGCAAGCCGACCATGCAAACCGCCGTCCAGCACACGACCGAGGACGGCAAGGTGTTGTCGGGCACCTGGCGCGCGACGCCCGGCACCTATCACGCCACCTATACCGACTACGAGTTCGTGCACATGATCGCCGGCCGCATCATCATCACGCCGGACGGCGGCACACCGGTCGAGGTCGGCCCCGGCGATGCCTTCGTGGTGGAAGCCGATTTCAAAGGAACCTGGAAGATCATCGAGCCGGTGACGAAGCATTTTGTCGTGCGGGTCGGCTGAGGCGGGGTGATCCGTCTGGCCCGCCATGGTTCGCATGGCGGGCGAGTGCTCAAGCGAACGCTTTTTCGTGCCTCCGCGGGGCCTTTTGGAGGCCATCCCACCCGACATCGCGTGGCTGTCGCCGATGACTCGGAGGAGGTGCGCTGACCTGAAGCGCGGTAAGCCTATTCGCTGATCTCTGCATTCGCCGGGGCCTCGGCCAGGCCAATCGCCGGACTCCGGCCATTGGATCACGAAGGCGTCTGCGGCGTCATCCACGGTCGGCATCGACTGAGTGATACGGCACTCGCCAGCCAAGCGATCTCTCACCGGTGCTTACCAGCCAAGTATCCTTGATACACCGGATTGATCCCCTAGTTCTTTCGGGGGCGCGGCAATCGCGAGGTTGCCGCGGGGGCAGCGGCGGTTCGCGCCGTTCTGACTGCAAGCCGCGGAAAGACGGTTGGACCGACGCATCCATGGAGGTTGTCGTGCGTCAATCGTGTGGATTCACCTGTGCGTATTTCGTCTTAGCTTGCTCGATCGCGGTAGTTTGCGCAGGAGCTGCAACCGGTGGTCAGCAGGGCGGAGGGCATGGCAACGGCGGCCATGGTTCTGGTGGCCATGGTGGCGGCGGAGGTCATGACGCCGGCGGCAACCACGGCGGCTCGCAGAAAGGGACTAGCGATGACCCCGGCGGCTCCAGTTCGTCGGCGGACGACGGCGAGACCAGCACAAGCGGCACTGCGACAGTCCCTGGGACGGTAGGTCCGGCCGCCGCTACTGCTGTTGCGTCCGCAAGGGGCGGACAGTCGCTCGACCTGCCGGCCGCTCTCCAGCCTCCCAGCGACAGCAACACTCAATCAACAGTCAGCCGAACCGAGGCGCTGCCGGGCGTCCCGGATAAAGTCGTTCGGGCCTGCCATGATGCCATCGAGTCGGCCGCCGCTCCGTTTGGGGCGACCAGCGTGCGCGTCGCCAGCGCGGGCGTCGTACATCAGTTGAGTCGGGCGACGATCTCGGCCCCTATCGAGGTCAGCATCGACTATGTGCGGCAAGGCAACGTGGAAACACGGCAGGCGGCGGTCCAATGCGAATTGGACGCGACAGGCAGCGTGATCGGCCTGACATAGCGAACCGCGCAGAACACCTCGCTGATGAAGCAGGGTGAATTCGAGAGGCCATTCATCTTTGGCCGAAATGGCAGCAGGCCTCGGGTGTGTTACCAAGGGTGCGGGGCATCAAAGATGGCCTTCCACGGAAGGGACCGCGCAGTCGGAATCACTGTGGTGTCGCGTGTCTTGGCAAGAGCGAGTAAGGAAGTGTGATCGAACGCACCCGGATCATCCGCGAAGGGTTGCGAACCTTGCCAGTCTTCTTGCTGACGGCCGTCACCTGGCTGGCTGCCGCGCGGCCAGAACGCGGCTTCAGGGGCGGTTCGATCTGCGCGCTGCGGCGCTCAGTCCTGAGCCTGTCGTTGTCCCCGCGCGCCGCTGCCAAGTCGCGGGCAAGAGAAACAGTGGCCTCGCGTTGCTCGTCCAGAGCCTCCTGAAGCTTAGCGACACGCACCAAAAGAGCTTGGGCGGCGGCTTCGCGCTCGATGCGGGCTCTGTCGAGATCCTTACGATTCATGACGGCTGTAG
>NZ_RZOL01000312.1:0-7364 GCF_004022985.1 Mesorhizobium sp. M7A.F.Ca.ET.027.02.1.1
CCACCGTGTTGCCGCCCCACAGCACCGCGCCGCCGACGACAGCCGCACCCAGCAGCAATCGCCGCGACAGGCGAAACCCTTTTTGTTCGTCGGCCATGATATCCCCCGTTGGCCAAGGGATAGCGCGGCTTTTTGGCAAAAACCATAGCGATGCCGCCGGACAGCATTCCGCCGGCCGGCCCTGGGGTCCAGCCGGAAGACCTTATCCAGGTCGCCCGGCATCGAGAGCCGACGGATGAAAATGGCCGATCCCCGGAGGGACCGGCCATGAGTGGAACAGGGCTTGTAAAATCCGGTCAGCAGGTCTGCCGACGCACGATGTTCTCGCCTTACGAGGCCTTCTTGATCGACGTCACGATGCCGGTCTTGTCATCGACGGTCACAGCCACCTTGGCGCCGACCTTCAGTTTCCCGATCGTCGCCTCCGGCGACAGCTGGTAGATCTTGCCGTCGTCGAGGGTGATCGACTTGGTCGTCGGGTCGACGGCCTGGATGGTGCCCTGAACGGTCGCGGCATAGGCGGTGCCGAGGAAGGCGAGCAGAGCGGCGGTGGTTGCGAGGGTCTTCTTCATTGGTAAGCACTCCGTGCTGTTTCACTTTTCCGGACCGCCGCCTTGGGAAACGACAGCACCGGACGGCTTGAAACTGGAACGGAAAGCGCTCCCTCCGCAAATCACGTTGGGTGAATTTTCGCAAACAATATCATAGGCTTAATTCCGACATATTGTCTGCGGCCAAGATTATTTCAGGCCGCTTCGGCTCCCCCAATGGCGCACTTCTGTCCACGAAAAGAGTCGTTTAGCCTAGATGTGGCGGGCGGTTTCGATCACGGCGCGGCCGCCGCAATCCGTCTCGGGCGGCATCACGAAACAGACTGCCGACCGGTCTTCGGTACACATTTTGTTTCATGGATCAGTTCAAAACCGCCACTCCAAAGCGGATCAGAACTCGCGCTCCGGTTGCAAATCGGGAACGGATGCAGGATGGTGCGTCGTTACGATGAAGGGGGGCCTTCCATGAAGCTTGCAGTCCGGGCCATGATATCCCTGATGCTCGCGCTTGCTCCGGGATCGGCCGGCGCACAAGGCGCGGATTCGGGCGACGACAAAACGGTTATGTTTGCCAGGGACGATCCCGAGATGGCGGTAGCGACTGCGAAGGCGCATGCCAGCTTGGATGAGTTCCTGGCCCTGGCCGAAGCACCGCCCTCGGGCACGGACAGGTTCAAATTGAAGGTCGAGGTGCGCGATGGGAATGTCCGCGAGCACTTCTGGGTCATCCCGTTCCGCCGCACGGAAACCGGCTTCGTCGGCATATTGGCAAACCAGCCGGAGGCAGTGCGCAATGTCGTCCTCGGCCAGAATATAGAATTCACCAGGGACGATGTTTCCGACTGGGGATACAGACGCGACGGGCGGCAAGTCGGCAGCTTCACCGTCTGTGTGATGTTCAAGAGAATGTCAAAGGATGAAGCGGACTATATGCGTGACAACTCCGGTTACGATTGTTGATCGTATGCTCGGCCGGACTAGCTTGCCTCGTCCCTCCCGCCGATCTTTCGCACCAGCGCCGCCGTCGCCAGCATCGCGCCCATGTCCGATATCATCGGCGCGACATGCCTGCTGTAGTCGAGCGGCACCGAAATATCCGGCAGTTCGAAGAAGTTCTTCGTCTGCGGCAGCAGCAGGAACCCATCGCTGCCATTGAGCGCGACACGGGCCGGATCGTCGGGCCAGGTTTCGCCAAGCCATTTCAGCGCCTGCGCCAGCCGGCCGCTCACCAGTGGCTGTGCCGCTCCGAGATTGTCGGTGCGGAACTCGTAGGCGGCATCGAGCAAAGCATCGCCACTGGACAGCTCCTGCAGCTTGCTGGCGAATATGCCGCGAAAGAAGCTGATGACCGCGTTGGTCCGGCGCGTCGCCACCAATATGCCGGGGAACGGCGCGATGGTCTCGAAGGCGACGATGACGCCCTGGAAAGCGGTCGACGAGCCCTTGCCCGACCCTTCCCGCAGATGCGCCTCGTAGAGTTCGAACGGAAACCCTTCGTAGCGGCCCGCGACGATGTCGTCGAACGCCTGGCGGTTGAACGGACCAACCGCCGTGCGCGGCAACCGGTCGAAGGAATTCGGCGTCACGCCATGCTGGTAGCGCATGTCGGCGATGAAGCCGAAGATGATCGGCAGCAGCGTCTCGCGGAACGATTGCTGCAGCCGCGTCGCCGGTTTCCTGGCCTGGAAATAGAGCAGGATCGAAGCCGCGAAGCCGATCACATAGAGAAATACATGCGGCGTTGAGACCCATTGCTCGTTGGGGTCGGCGACCTTGTTGAACAGCCACGCGACCAGCACCACGGCCACCAGCACCAGCCCCACGAACACCGGCACCCGCCAGCGCACCTGCCGGACCGCCGAAGCCCTCGCCGCTTCATAGGCCTCGATGTCTTTCCGGATGCCGGCGATGACCGTTTCGCTCGGCATGAAATCCGCTGTTTCCACCGCTACCCCCGCAAGCCTCGACAAATTCATGATAGCTGGTTTTGTTCGATGTATCGACTGCAGTGCCTCTTCAACAAATGTCCGCGCCTGATTACCACGTGGTTCCCCCAATCCGTCGCTGCTTCGCAGCGCCACCTTCCCCCCTCCGGAGGGAAAGGAAAGGAGCGTTGCTGGACGAGCGCTGACGGCAAAAGCTTGGCGCCTTTCCTCTACCCCGTCGATCGGGGGAGAGGTGGCTCGGCGAAGCCGAGACGGAGTGGGGGTCGACCAGCGCCGCAAAAGACAATGCATGCGCCAGCCATGGACCCCATAGGCAACGTCTCGTCGCTTGCAGCACTAAGGAAAGACCGCTTTCAGTCGCTCCGCGACCTTGTCACGCACTCGGCCCTCCAATGCCTCCACCACCACCAGCCGCTCATGGTCGCCGGCGCGCAGGCGCATGAAGGGATGCAGACGGTAAGACGCGATCGTCCCGCGCGTACCGGCATCGGCACTGACTTCGACAATGAGGATAGAACCGATGCGACCGGGCCATGGCTGGCGGGCGAAGGCGGTGCCGAGGAAATCGCCGAGCCCATAAGCGACCACCGTCTTGTGGATCCTTTCCACCGGCTGCACGACATGGGCGTGATGGCCGGCGATCAGTCCGACGCCCTGCCCGGCCAGCCGCCTGGCCAGAACTCGCGTCTCGTCGCGCGGAACATGCCGGAACTCCCAGTCCCAATGCGGCACGGCGCAGAGAAGATCCAAGCCAGCGCGCGGCCAGCCCGCCGAATCGCTGTCCATCGAAACGCGCCCCGCAAACAGTTTTTCATCGGCGTTGCGCCACAGCGTGAAGGCGGCAAAGCCTACATTGAGCGATCCAACCTGGACCGGCACAACCGGACCGTCGGCGGCCAGGCCGATCGTGCGGATGCCGAGCCGCAGCAGCGCCGCGATTGTCTCGTCGAAACCGGCGACGCCCTGATCCAGCACATGGTTGTTGGCCAGCGACAGCACGAGCCTTTCCCGCGCAATACCAGCCGCCGCCAGTGCCTCGGCCATAAACGACTCGCTCATGGCATGATGCGTGCCAAGCCTTGTCCCCAGCGCCGCGCTTGGTCTGTCCACCACAGGGCTTTCGCAATTGCCGATCACCAGATCGGCAGCGACGAGCAACGCCTTGATCGCCGGGTCGCAATCCGGCGCGCTGCGGTTGGCCACTGCCGAGATGTCGCCGACAAAGGCAAGCCGCACAGCCTGCTTCGGCGGCGGATCCATCAGCGTCCCGGCCATCGGCGCAAAGTCTCGTGCGTCGCCGACGAGCGACGGCTTCACGAAACGCGGCAGCCAGGACAGCTTGTAGGAAAGCGGATAGTTCGACACGCGATGCCCAATTGTTTGCCCTGTGTAAACCGTCCTCGCGGCGGGTTGAAGCGCAGCGTTGCAAATGGTGTATATTTGCGCGGCGCGACAAATATTGGGGGGAAAAGATGACACGACTGGCAGGCCTGCTGACATCCGCTTTCATTTTGCTCCTGCCGCTGTCTTCCGCGTCGGCGGCAATGCCCGAAGCGGCCACCCGACTGTTCGAGGCGAAGAGCGTGGCCGCGCGCGACGCTGCCCTGTCTATGCTGGAGACCGCCGCGCCAAAAGACCCGGCGTCCGCCTATGCGGCCGGGGCGGGCGAGTTCTTCACCGCACTGGAGATCCTGGCTACCGGCCTGCACCGTCATGGTTTCGAAAGCCCGCAATCCTTCATGCTGCCGCTGATGCGGTTGCCGGTGCCCGATAATCCCAATCCAGAGCCGCTGACTTACGAGCAGTTCCGCGCCATCCTGGTCGGCTTCCGCGACCGGCTGGAGAAATCCGCGGCAACGTTTGCGTCGGTGCCGCCCGATGCCGATATCGGCATGGCGATCGATCTCACCCGTGCAGGCATCGACCTCAACGAGGACGGCACCATCGCGCCGGACGAGAGCATGGCGGCGATCATTGCCGGGTTGTCACGCGGCGGCATTACATCGGACGACGCCGTTCCCACGCTCACCTTCCGTTTCGACCGCGCCGACGGATACTGGCTGCAGGGCTATGCCGAGTTCCTGATGGCGCAGGCCGATTTCTGGCTTGCGCATGATTTCAGGAGCACCTTCGACGGCTCGTTCCACATGCTGTTCCCGCGCGCCAAGCTGCCGTTGCAGGATATTCTGGTGCCGCCGGCCGGCGACATGGGCTCGAGCATCTTCTCCTCGGAATGGCGCATCGCCGATTTCATCTCGATGGTGCATCTCATCAACTGGCCGGTGATCGAGCCGGAGCGCCGTCAAGCAGCGCGCCGCCATTTGCTGGAAATGATCCGGCTGTCGCGCGAGGACTGGAAGGCGATCCGCGCCGAGACCGACAATGACCGCGAATGGCTGCCTGGCCCGCAGCAGAAGGGCGAGAACCCGCTCACCGGCCTCGAAGTCGGCGAGGAGCAGGTTCAGGCCTGGCTCGCCGCCCTGACCATGGCCGAGGATCTCCTGGAAGGCCGCAAGCTGCTGCCGCATTTCCGCGTCACCGCCGGCACAGGCCTAGGCATCAACATGAAGCGCTTCTTCGATGACCCGAAAAACTTCGATCTGGTGCTGTCGATCACCGGCCCGGCCATCGCGCCCTACCTCGAAAGCGGCGAACTCGTGACCAGCGACGATTTCGACCAGATCCAGCGCCAGTTCGGCGGCGGCGGGTTTTTGACGTTTGCGCTCTGGTTCAACTGAGGACGGGCTGCTTCAGGCCCTTCCGCAGGGGAAATCTTGGCAAGACCGGCAACATTTTTACTGGAAGCAGGCGCCTTTCCCAGGCGATGTCTGCTGGCAGTCACCTCACTGCAGATGCCGCGCCAAGGCGCTTCGCAAAAATTAGCAGCGGCTGTTTTGCTTGACTCGGCCGCCAAAAACAGGCAGCAAAACCAGGTCGGAAGGGCGACAACACCACTTTCCTGGCCGTGGACGAAGCCAAATTTGGCCCAAATCCACATCTCGTCGTTGGTTTTGAGAGGAATTGATTAACCAACTTTGTCCATATTTTGAAGCAATCGGCAACCAACTACAGACGCGGCAAACGCGTCGGGGACCACCTGGGATCACTCACAGAATGGTCGTCGCGGCTCTCAAGGCCACGTACGGGGAAACCGATTGAAGCGAGATTGGTTGCATGGCGTTGTTGAGTACACACAAAAAGAACCGGGGACAGCATGAGGGCGGCAAGTTCGTCGATGCTCCGCGTTCCTCTTCCTTCAACGCTGGCCGGGTGGCCCGCTGGGTCGCGCTGCCTTGCGTCAGCACTGCCATCGGCCTTTGGTTGATCGGCACCATGGCCGGCCTCAGTTCCGTCGGCGCCTCGCTGTCGGCGACTTCGGTTGGCCTGCCCCAGACGCTGTCCATGCCGGGATCGCTCGCACTTACCGATCCGCTGAAACAGCACTTCTTGAAAGCCCCCTTCGTGCTGGCCAATGCCAATGGCGGCACTCAGGCCCTGCATGATCATTCAGTGCAGTGCGGCGCCAGCTGTTTCAAGCTGGCCAGGGTAAGCTCGCAGGCGGAAAAATCCGAACGCCTTGTGGCGCAGGCAAAGCCGACGCCCGCCGCCGTGAAGTCGAAGGCGCAGGAGCGCTTTGAACGCATGGAAGCGTCGCTTTCGCCGATGAAGCTGGCCGCTGCCTTTGCCGACGCCGGAAAGCCTGTCCCCAGTGCCAACACCCGCCCGGTGATCTCCACCGTCGCACCGCGAATTGCCGAGGCGTCGCTGGTGCCGTCCGTCCAGGTGACGGCCAGCCTGTCCGATAACATGCCAGTTCCGGCAGCCGAACGTTTCGCCCGGCTGGATACTGGTTCGGTGGTCGTGCAGACCGCACCGCAGCCGATGGGCTTTGCCCAATCCGATACGCCGGACAATTCGCAGTTGGCGCTTGCCCTCGTGCAGTCGCTGCCGGTCGACGCCGAGGCGTTTGCCTCACCGCTGCCGATCGAGGAATCGTCAGCCGATGTCGCGGTGTCACCCGTCGAAACCCAGCAGGACCAACCCGGCGATGCCGCCTCGCTGCCGGACGCGCTGACCGACGACGTGCCGTTGCCGACCCGCCGCCCGCAATTTGACGCGCCGCAGCCCAAAATCGTCCAGCAGGAGCCTAAGTCCGCCCAGCAGCCCAAATCTGTTCAGCAGCCCAAGCCCGTCCAGCAGCCGAAGCCGGCACGCGAGACGGTCCAGCAGGCTCAGCCGGCAAAACCGACGCGGCAAGGCCGGCCGGCCGACGGCGGTGACGTTTTGGCCTATGCCAAGCCCGACACGCCTTCGGGCGGCCTTGGCAAGGCGTTCAGGAACCTGTTCAACTCGCCGGGATCCAGAAGCGGAGCCGGAAATGGCGTCGCCGTCTACGATATCAGCGCGGGCACCGTCTACATGCCTGACGGCTCGAAGCTCGAGGCGCATTCTGGCATCGGCGCCATGACGGACCAGCCGCGCTATGCCAACCAGAAGAACCGCGGGCCGACACCGCCCAACACCTATAATCTGTCGCTGCGCGAGTCGCGCTTTCATGGTGTGGAGGCCTTGCGCCTGACGCCGGTCGATGGCCGCAACAAATACAATCGCGACGGGTTTCTGGCCCATACGTATCTGCTTCGGGGCCGCTACGGCCAGTCGAGCGGCTGCGTCGCCTTCAAGGATTATGCGCGCTTCCTCGCTGCCTACAAGAAGGGCAAAATCAAACGCCTCGTCGTGGTGCCGCGCCTGAACGGGTCGGCTACGCAGGTCGCATCAGCCGCCAGGGGCGTGTAGCGACAAGAGGCTTTCGGGCGCACCTTCCCGCCTGCTCCTGACAGCCTGCTGTCAGGAGCAGGCGGGAAGG
>NZ_RZOL01000313.1:0-7361 GCF_004022985.1 Mesorhizobium sp. M7A.F.Ca.ET.027.02.1.1
TCCATAAATCGAGCAGCGTCGTCTGCATGCGCTCGCGCGTCAGCGCATCGAGCGCGCCGAGCGGTTCGTCGAGCAGCAGGAATTCCGGTTCGGCGGCGAGCGCCCGGGCCAGGCCGACGCGCTGGCGCATGCCGCCGGAAAGCTCCCAGATGCGCTTGTCGCCGGCGTCGGTGAGCTTCACCAGCGCCAGCAACTCATCGGCGCGCCGCGCCCGCTCGGCTGGCCTGACACCGCGCAGCCTGAGCGCGAAGGCAACGTTTTCGCGCGCCGTCAGCCATGGAAACAGCGCGTCGTTCTGGAACACCACCGCCCGGTCCGAACCAGGTGCGGTGATCGGCTTGCCGTTGATGGAGGCGCGCCCGCGTGCCGGCGCGACAAGGCCGGCGGCGACGTTGAGCAGCGAGGTCTTGCCGCAGCCGGACCGGCCCACCAGCACGACGAAATCGCCCTTGGCGACATCGATCGACACAAGCTCGACGGCAGGCTCCGCCTGGCCGTCATAGTGGATCGAGACCTTGTCCAGCACGAGATGGGGGTCCAGTACGAGATGGGGGTCGAGCACGAGATGCGGCATGGATGCCTCGCAATTTCGTTGAAATCCGACGGCCCCGGCGCTCGTCAGCGGTTCCGGGGCAGTCAACACGCGGCGTCAGGGAAGAAGCGCGCGGGCCGGGTTCAGAGCAATTCCAGGAAAAGTGTGAAGCGGTTTTCCGTCCGGAATTGCGTTAAGCGAGTACTAGTTCGAGGCAAGCGCCTCTGTGACGTATTTCGACGACACGTATTTCGAATAGTCCGGCAGCACGGCGTCGATCTTGCCTTGCTCCTTGAGGAAGGCGGATGTCGCTTCCACCGCCTTGACCGTGCCGCCGCCGAGGAATTTGTCGGAGGCCTGCTCTTCGAGCGTTGGGAAGACATAGCCCTTGAGCAGCTGCGGCACTTCTTCCAGCTTGGCGCCGGTGAGCTTGGCGATCGCGGCTGCCTGCGGCGACGACACCGACCAGGCGCCGGGTTTGGCGAGGAACTCGGCATAGGACGCGCCCGTCACCTTGACGAAGTCGCGCACCGCTTCCGGGTTCTTTTCGGCGAAGTCGGTGCGCACGATCCAGGCGTCGAAGGTTGGCGCGCCCCAGGCGGCGACCTGCGAGGAATCCACCACCACCTTGCCCGTCGTCTTGATCTGGCCGAGCGCCGGATCCCAGACATAAGCGGCGTCGATGTCGCCGCGCGAAAAGGCGGCGGCGATTTCCGGAGGCCTGAGATTGAGGATCTCGACCGACTTCGGATCCACGCCCTCATGCTTCAGCGCGGCGAGCAGGCTGTAGTGCGTCGTCGAGACGAAGGGCACCGCGACCTTCTTGCCGGCGAGGTCGGCGACTTTCTCGATGCCGGCGCCGTTGCGCGCCACCAGCGCCTCGGATTCGCCGATCAGGCCGACTATAAAGATGGTCTGGATCGGCAATTCGCGGCTAGCCGCCGCCGCCAGCGGGCTCGAGCCGACATAGCCGATATCGACCGAGCCGGAAGCGACTGCGGCGATGACATCGGCGCCGGAATCGAATTTGCGCCAGTCGATTACTGCCTTCGTCTCCTTTTCATAGGCGCCGTCGGCCTGCGGCACTTTCGAAGGCTCGACCACCGTTTGATAGCCGATGGTGATTTTGAGGTCGTCGGCATGGGCCGGGCCGAGGAAGGCCGCGCCGGCAAGCGCCGCCGACGAGAGGAGAACAATGCGTCGCGAAATGGTGAACATGAAGGGCTCCTGAAAAGAGAAAAATCGGAATGCCCCATGATAGTCCGCTAATTCTATTAGGTTTGTAGAGTTAAATCCTTCCAACCGAGACGGGCTTGTTAGAAAAAAGCTGTCGGTGACGGAGCACCCGAGCGCATATGGCGGCTGCAACCGCCATCATCGCCCCGATGACAAATCGCATACGAACAAGAATGGCGCTCCGCGAGCCTCCCGGCTTCGTCATCCTATGGTCTGCGCGACGGAGCTTCGCTCCTGCTCCGCCCGTGGATGACGAAGTTAGGTACGCTTCGGTACTCAACTCTGTGCCGTGCACGCACGAATGATAGGTTCTTACCCAAGCCAATATCAGGCAAATCCATACCTCAAACGGCGGCCGATTTAGAAAACCTATCCCGCGTGTTCGAGGGTAAGTATAGTAATCTTATCGACATTGAGACTGGAGGCGACGATGAGCAGTCACCATATCGCGACGATCGCGCCTTCAGAGTCGTGCGCTTTTTTGTCCCTGTGGGCCCAAAGGCTGGCCAAAATGGCCGGCGCGGCTTGAAAACGAAGCAAAATCAGCAGTTCTCGGCTTGTACATCATGTCACTAGAATTTATGTGTCATGCGGGCTTGGACGCGGCGGCAACGCCCGCCAGGCGTTTTGCAACCGATGGTTCCATGCCGTCGCATGCCAGAGAAATTTTAATCTCATGCTCACCAAAAAAGGTAAGTACGGCCTCAAGGCGCTTGTGCACCTCGCGCGCTTGCCGGCCGGACAGCTCGCCTTCGTCAACGACGTCGCCACCGGCAACAACATCCCGAAGAAATTTCTCGACGCCATCCTGGGCGAGTTGCGCAATGCCGGCTTCGTCCAGAGCCGCAAGGGCAAGGATGGCGGCTATCGCCTGGCGCGCCCCGCCGACGAGATCAAGGTCGGCCATGTGGTGCGCGTCCTCGACGGCCCGCTGGCGCCGATCCCCTGCGCCAGCCGCACCCAGTACCAGCGCTGTGAAGATTGCAACGAGGCGACATGCCAAGTCCGACATCTGATGCTCGAGGTCCGGCAGGCGATCGCCGAGGTGCTCGATCAGCGCAGCCTCGCCGAAATGCGCGATATCTCTCTCGACGACCTGCCGGTTGCGAGGGACATCGGCGATCTGCCGGTCGCGGTGAAGGTCCAGGCCTGACACTGGCGTTGCGCAGAGCGAAGGCACGCCTATGACCGGGCGCGCCAACTCCATCATCATTGTCGGCGGCGGCGCCAGCGGCGTCGTGCTGGCCGCACATCTCCTGAAGTCGCCCAATCCCGACCTGCGCGTCACGCTGATCGAAAGGCGCCCGCATTTCGGCCAGGGCATCGCCTATTCGACGCTGCTGTCGGCGCATGTCTTGAATGTCAGTGCCGCCGGCATGAGCGCCTATGCCGACGATCCCGGCAATTTCTGGCGCTGGCTGCAGGAGCGCGGCCTGGCAACGGCCGAGCAGGCGCCCTTCTATGCGCCGCGCAGCATCTATGCCCGTTACCTCGGCGAGTTGCTCGACGAGCTGCAGGCGCGCGAAAAGCAGACCGGGCGGCTTCGGTTGATCCGCGAGGAAAGCCTCTCGATCACGCCCACCGCATCCGGTGTCGAAGTGGCGCTGGCCAACGGCACCAGCGTCGTTGCGCATCTCGCCGTGCTGGCCACCGGCCACGACGAGGAGCCGGCGCAAGGCCATGCCATCAGGATGGGATCGGAAGCCGATACAGCACTTCCGACCGACGCCGGCGTCATGGTGCTGGGCACCGGCCTGAGCATGGTCGATGCCTTCCTGGCGCTGGAACAGCGCGGCCATCGCGGCGACATCATAGCTGTGTCGCGGCGCGGCCTGTTGCCCTCGCCGCATCGCAAGGGCAATCCGATCAAGCTCGACGTCGCCGACATTCCGCTCGGCACGCAGCTCTCCTATTTCGTCGGCTGGTTCCGCGACCTGATCAAGGAAAACCAGAAGGCCGGCATCGACTGGCGCGACGTCGTCGACGGCCTGCGGCCGTTCAACCAGAAGATCTGGCAGAACTGGCCGGCTTCCGCCAAGCGCCGCTTCGTCGAGCACACCAAGGCCTGGTGGGACATCCACCGCCATCGCATGGCGCCCGAGGTCTACGCCCGTGTCACCGAAGCCGTGCAATCCGGCCGCATCCGCCTGGTCGCCGGCCGCGTCGTCGACATCGCGCGCAACGGCGAATTCACCGTCCAGGTCCAGTCGCGCCACACGCAGCGTCTCGAGACCTTCGAGGTCGCCCGCATCTACGATTGCTCTGGTATCGTCAGGGACATCTCGACCTCATCGAACAGCGTCGTGCGCTCGCTGGTCGACCGCGGCCTGGCACGGCCGGATCCGCTGCGCATCGGCCTCGATGTATCGGCCAAATGCGAGATCATCGCCGGCGACGGAACCATCTCGGCCAAGATCCTCGCCGTCGGCCCGCTGACGCGCGGCACCTTCTTCGAGATCGACGCCATTCCCGATATCCGCGTGCAGTGTGCGAGGCTGAGCAAGCAGCTGCTCGGCTGAGAGCTCCGCGCAAATCCCAACGCCGTCGTCATCCTAGGGCGGAGCAGGAGCGAAGCGACGTCGCGGAGACCCTAGGATCCATGCCGCGACCTGCGAGCTTTGCGGCGGTGCAAACCTGTCGATGCAGCCGGATGCTTCCAAATTAATTCTGCACCGCTGCATTCTTCGACCAATGTCACGGCATGGATCCTAGGGTCTACACTCCGCTTCGCGTCGCTTCGCCCTAGGATGACGAACGCGCGGAGGGTTCGCCTGACTTCGAAGCGACTCTCGCCAACGCAAACCCGGAATTTCATTCCACATCTGGCCGGTTGATTGGCACGATCTATCTTCTTTCCGACTGCAAAGGGCTGGAAAAGAGGATACGCTGCCGCCCTGCCTAGAGGCGGTCGCTTGGTCATGGAGCATCGATATGAGCGAGCATGAGATCGCCGCAGCCGACGAATTATCCCGCCTGCGTCCGCCCTACAAATCGGTGCTCGACCTGATCGGCCAGACGCCGGTTGTCGAGCTGACCAAATTCGATACCGGCAAATGCCGGCTGTTCATCAAGCTTGAAAGCCAGAACCCGGGCGGCTCGATCAAGGACCGTATCGCGCTGTCGATGATCGCCGCGGCTGAAAAGCAGGGCAAGCTCCGGCGCGGCGGCACCATCGTCGAGGCGACCGCCGGCAATACCGGCCTCGGCCTTGCCCAGGTCGGCATCCCCAAGGGCTACCGCATCGTGCTGGTCGTGCCAGACAAGATGTCGCGCGAAAAGATCCAGCATCTGCGCGCGCTCGGCGCCGAAGTGCGCATGACGCGCTCCGACGTCGGCAAGGGCCATGCCGAATATTACCAGGACATGGCCGAGAAGATCGCGGCGGAAACGCCCGGCGCCTTCTATGCCAACCAGTTCGCCAACCCGGCCAATCCGCTGGCGCATGAAACCACCACCGGCCCGGAGATCTTTTCGCAGCTCGACGGTGACGTCGATGCGGTGGTCGTCGGCGTCGGCTCCGGCGGTACGCTGACCGGGCTTGGCCGCTACTTCGCCAAAGTGTCGCCGAAGACCGAAATGGTGCTTGCCGATCCGGTCGGCTCGGTGCTGGCGCCGCTGATCAAGACCGGCAAGATGGAAGAGGCCGGCAGCTGGACCGTCGAAGGCATCGGCGAGGATTTCGTGCCGCCCAACGCCGATCTGTCGCTGGTCAAGAAGGCCTATTCGATCCCCGACAAGCAGAGCATGCTGGCGGTGCGCGACCTCTTGTCGAAGGAAGGCATCCTCGCCGGCTCATCCTCGGGCACGCTTTTGTCGGCGGCGCTGCGCTATTGCCGCGAGCAGACGGTGCCCAAACGCGTCGTCACCTTCGTCTGCGACAGCGGCAACAAGTATCTGTCAAAGGTGTTCGATGATTTCTGGCTGGCGGAGCAGGGGCTGGCCGCGCACGAGCAGCATGGCGATTTGCGCGACCTGGTGATGCGCTCGCACCGCACCGGCGACACCGTCTATGTCGGCCCGGACGAAAGCCTGCTCAACGCCTATGGCCGCATGCGCCGTTCCGATGTCTCGCAGCTGCCGGTGCTCGACAATGGCAAGCTCGTCGGCATCGTCGACGAAAGCGACATCCTGGCCAAGGTCGACGGCCCCTATGACGGCCGCTGGGAGCGCTTCAACGGCCCGGTGCGCACGGCGATGACCTCCAATCTGCACACGCTACAGGCCAGCCAGACGCTGGATGCGCTGCTGCCGGTGTTCGACCGCAACGAGGTCGCCATCATCTTCGACGGCGACGAGTTCGTCGGCCTGATTACCCGCATCGACCTGATCAACCATCTGAGGCGCGCACGATGACCGCTGAAACACCACCACCGGGCAAGAACCGTCTGGCTTTCTCGACGCGCACCATCCATGGCGGCCAGAGCCACGACCCGCTGACCGGCGCGGTGATGGTGCCGATCTACGCCACCTCGACCTTTGCCCAGCAGTCGCCCGGCGTGCACAAGGGCTTTGAATATGCCCGCAGCCAGAACCCGACGCGCGTTGCCTTCGAGCGCGCCGTGGCCGACCTCGAAAGCGGTTCGGCCGCCTTTGCCTTCGCGTCCGGCCTGGCGGCGATCGCCACCGTGCTGGAGTTGCTCGATTCCGGCGCCCACATCGTCGCCACCGACGACATCTATGGCGGCTCGTTCCGGCTGATGGAGCGGGTGCGCAAACGCTCGGCCAATCTGCAGGTCTCGTTCGTCGACTTCACCGACCTGGCCGCCGTGGAAGCCGCGATCCGGCCCGAGACGAAAATGCTGTGGGTCGAAACGCCGACCAACCCGCTGTTGCGCATCGTCGACCTCGAAGGCGTCGCGGCACTTGCCAGGCGCAAGGGGATTCTGACGGTCGCCGACAACACGTTCTGCAGCCCTTATATTCAACGCCCGCTGGAGCTCGGCATCGACATCGTGGTGCACTCGACGACCAAATATCTCAACGGCCATTCCGACATGGTCGGCGGCGTCGCCGTGGTCGGCGACAACAAGGATCTCGCCGCCCAGCTGAAATTCCTGCAGAACGCCATCGGCGCCATTTCGGGCCCGTTCGACAGCTTTCTGGCGCTGCGCGGGCTGAAGACGCTGGCGCTGCGCATGGAGCGTCATTCCGCCAACGGGCTGAAGATTGCGCAGTGGCTGGAAGCGCGCCGCGACATCCGCCGCGTCATCTATCCCGGCCTCGCCAGCCACCCGCAGCACGCCGTCGCCGTCCAGCAGATGCACGCCTTCGGCGGCATGATCACAGCCGTGCTCGACCGCGACCTAGCCGGCACCAAAAAGTTCCTCGAACGCACGCAGCTGTTCACGCTGGCCGAAAGCCTCGGCGGCGTGGAGAGCCTGATCGAGCATCCGGCACTGATGACGCATGGCTCCATTCCGGCCGAGAAACGGGCCGAGATCGGCATATCGGATTCGCTGGTAAGATTGTCGGCGGGGATCGAGGATGGAGATGATCTGATCGCGGATTTGGAGCAGGCGCTGGGGGGATAGACCCTCAGATCGCCAAAATCGGCGCCGCCCCTCATTGCCCTGCCGGGCATTTCTCCCCGTAT
>NZ_RZOL01000314.1:0-7350 GCF_004022985.1 Mesorhizobium sp. M7A.F.Ca.ET.027.02.1.1
GATGGCGAGGAGATCGAGCCCTACGCCAACCGCCTGTTCCGCTTCTGGAAACTTGGCCAGGCGGGCGAGAACAATGGCGTGCTCCTGCTGGTTGCCCCGAACGACCGCAAGATGCGCATCGAGGTCGGTTATGGGCTCGAAGGTACGCTGACCGACCTGCATACCAAGCTGATCATCGAAAATGACATGGTGCCGGCCTTCCGCGCCGGCGACTTCTCCGGCGGCATCAGTAAAGCCGTCGATGACATGGTCATGGTGCTGGAAGGTAATCCGGAGGAGCTGGAAGCGCGAGGCAAGCGCAATCCCGCCGATGACGGCACGTCCATCGATCCGATCGTTGCCGTGTTCCTGATCCTGTGGGCGACGATGTTTTTCGGCGGGTTGGCGATGGCGTTCCTGCCGCCGATGTTCGGCACGAAGCTGTCGCCGGGCGTGTACAGATGGCTGGGCATGACATTTCGTTACGGCCGTGGGCCGAGCGGCTACTCGGGCAGCAGTGGCTGGACAACGGGTTCGTCTTCGGGCGGCTGGTCGTCGGGGAGCTCCGGTGGTGGCTGGTCTTCGGGATCGAGCGGCGGTGGCGGGTTTTCCGGTGGCGGCGGCTCATCGGGTGGTGGCGGTTCTTCAGGAAGCTGGTGAGACATATCATGGCAACACGACCAATCAGCCCGCAGGATCATGAGCGCATCGCAACCGCGATCCGCGCCGCCGAGGAGAAAACCGACGGCGAGATCTACTGCGTCGTGGCGCATGCCAGCGACGGCTATTTCTTCCCGGCCGCCTTCATGGCGACCGTGTGCATGCTGATCGTCAGCCTGGCGGTCGGCTACGGTCTGGAGGCCTGGTGGCTGTCGATCCGGCTGCCGCATTTCGTCCTCACCCAGCTCCTGGCGCTTGCCTGCGTGCTGGCCTTGTTGTGGGCGCTGCCCGGCCTGCGCATCCATCTGGTGCCGAGGCGGCTGCGCTACCAGGCGGCGCACGCCAACGCGATCAAGCAGTTCCTTGCCCGCAACGTCCACCGCACCACGGCGCGCACCGGCGTGCTGGTCTTCGTCTCGATCGCTGAACGCTATGCCGAAGTGGTTGCCGATTCGGGCATCGACGCCAAGGTCGGCCAGCATGTCTGGGACGGTGTCGTGCGCGACCTTACCGCGCATGCCGGCGACGACCGGCTTGCCGACGGCTTCGTCAAGGCGATCGAGCAGGTGGGTGCGGTGTTGGCCGAGCATTTCCCGGTCACAGTGGGCGACAGCAACGAACTTGACGACCATCTCGTCGAAATCTGAAAGCCCGCCCGCAAACGCTACTCAGCCGGACGCCTGACGTGGTTTTCTGCGCTTCCGGCCTTCGCCGGCCGAAGCACTCACACATGAGCGGCCTTGGCAGGCCGGCTTCGGCCGGCGTTCACGTACAAAAGTGCGCTCCGCTCCGGTTCTCGAAAGCCACGCCATCCGCCTCGGCTGAGCGCGTTTTCAAGCAGGCTTTGCCCGATGTCATCAGTGTCATGATCGCCTGTGAGAAAGCAGCCGGCGGGCCGCCGGGACTCTTGCAATCGGGCGATGCGGGTTTATGGTTAACAAATCATGAATACGCTGACGATCGACATCCGGAAAGCCGACCCGCGCGATGCCAGTGCCATCGCCGAGGTGCATCTGGAGGCCTGGCGCGGCGCCTATTCCGGCATCATTCCGCACCGCACCCTGACATCGATGATCAACCGTCGAGGTGCCGACTGGTGGGCAAATGCGATTCGCCGCGCCGCCACTGTTCTGGTGGTCGAGATCGGCGGAAAGATCGCCGGCTATGCGACGATCGGCAAGAACCGCGCCCGTGAACTCAGGCAGCAGGGCGAAATCTACGAATTGTACCTGCGGCCAGAATATCAGGGCATCGGGCTCGGCAGCCGCCTGTTTTCGGCAGCCAAGGCGCGGTTGGCCGATCACGGGCTGAAAGGCATGGTCGTGTGGGCGCTGGAAGACAACCAGAACGCACTCGCCTTCTATGCCGGCGCCGGCGGCCGCGATGTAGCCGAGGGCGTCGAGATCTTCGAGCAGAAGGCGCTCAAGAAGGTCGCTTTCGTCTGGGAATGACAGCCCGGCCCTTCGGCCATTGCGTCTCCCGATTTCAGCCAGCACCATTCGCCGCATTGCACCATGACGCGCCGCCCGCTATCGATCGTCCATCGAGAGAGGGATTTAAGCCATGCGCATTGAAGCCATAGCCAGCGGAAAGAACCCGCCTGAGGACGTCAACGTCATCATCGAGGTGCCGATCGGCGGCGAGCCGATCAAGTATGAGATGGACAAGGAAGCCGGCACGCTGTTCGTCGACCGCTTCCTGCACACCTCGATGCGCTACCCCGGCAATTACGGCTTCGTGCCGCACACGCTGTCGGGCGACGGCGATCCGATCGACGTGCTGGTCTGCAACACGCGCGCCCTGGTGCCGGGCTGCGTCATCAACGTCAGGCCGATCGGCGTGCTGATCATGGAAGACAATGCCGGCCAGGACGAGAAGATCATTGCCGTGCCGTCGCCGAAACTGACGCTGCGCTACGAGAACGTCACCGAATACACCCAGCTGCCCGACATCACGCGCCAGCAGGTGCAGCACTTCTTCGAGCACTACAAGGATCTCGAGCCCGGCAAATGGGTCAAGATCGAAGGCTGGCACGATTCCAAATATGCCAAGAAGATGATCGTCGACGCGATCGAGCGGGCCAAGGCGAGCAAGTAGCCCAACTTCGTCATACCAGGGCGGAGCAGCCGCAAAGCGGCGTCGCGGAGACCCTGGTATCCATGCCGTGACGCCAGGCGACGTGTGCGGCGGAACGGAATTCTGCACCGCCGCGGCGGTGTTGATGTCGCGGCATGGATCCTCGGGTCTGCGCTGCGTCGCTACGCTCCTTGCTCCGCCCGTGGATGACGAAGCTACGGGTGCGATGCCCAATCTCCGCCGTGCTCAGTTATCCACCCGGCCGAAAGCCGGCACATTGCCGATGACGGTGCGCCTGTCCTTGCCGCAGGCGAAGGTGCGTGCCTTGTCGTCGGCAAGCTTGCGCGCCTGATCGTTGGCGGTGGGATTGCCGGTGGCCAGCACCAGGCCGACGGTGCAGCCGTCGCGGGCGCCCATGTGGCCGACCTTGGCGACGAGCAGCACCTCGGTCGGTTTTTTCTCGTCCTCGGGATTGCTGATCGAGCGGCGATGGATGGCTGCATAGGGCACAGCCTTGTCGCCGGTGGTTTCGATGCGCCATTCGATCTTGGCTCCGGACGAATTGAAACCGGAAAAGCTCTCCCAGACCGTCGTCATGTCGCCGCCGGGGGGAAAGCCGTAGAACAGCGATTCACGGGCATCGTCATAGGCTATCAGTACGGGATAGCCGCGATAGCCCGAACAGGCGAGTTCGGCCCAGTCGCCGTCGCCTTCCTCGGCCTGCGCGTAGGTCACGCAATCCTTTTTCGAATCCAGATCGGTGTAGGCGCTGGAAATGCCGTCGGCTTGCGCAGCCTGACCCAGACCGACCAGAACAAGCGGGATCAGAATGGCACGCATGGCGGTCAATCTCCGTTGCAAGCTGCCGCAGCGTAGCGCCAAACGTTATTTCTTCAAGCTCGCTTCAATCAGCAGGTCCGCGTTGCGGGCGACCGCTTGCGCCGGGCCGCCGAGCCCGAACAGCTGGCCACTGATATAGGCGCCTTCGATCAGCAGCAGCAGGCCGTCGCCGAGCGTGTCAGGGTCTTGCGCGCCCATCGCAACCGCCATGGCGCGCAGGCGGCGGCGCAATTCCTGCTTGTTGGCCTCGCTGACCACACGGGCCGGATGGCTGTGGTCGGGATATTCGACCGCCGCGTTGGTCATGCCGCAGCCGCGATAGTCCGCCACTTGCGTGCGCTTGCCGATGCGGGTCAGGAAAGCCTTGATCTGTGCGCGCGGGTCGCCGGGATGAGCCGCAACCGCCTCGCCGAAACGCTCCCAATATTCAAGATCGTACTGCCTGAGATAGGAGGCGGCCAGTTCATCCTTGGACGGAAAGCTGCGATAGAGGCTGGGCTTGGTGACACCGGCGCGTTTGACGATCTCGTCGACGCCGATCGCTCTGATGCCGCGCCGGTAGAACAGGTCATAGGCCACATCGAGGATCTTTTTGGCGGCTTTCGGCGGCGCCGATGCATGATCGTCGCTGATGGTCAGATCAATATTTTTGTCCGTTGGCATCGTGTGGCTCGATTGACAATGTTACCGATCGGTACGTATACATGCTCCCAACCTGCAACGTACCGGTCAGTAACATGATAACTCAATCCCGCCCATTTGGCCAGCGCTACGCTTTCGTCGTGGTTGGCGTCATCTTCCTTAGCCTGCTGGTCGCGGCCGGCCTGCGGTCCGCGCCCGCCGTCATGATGCTGCCGCTGGAGAACAGTTTCGGCTGGCGGCGCGACATCATCTCGCTGGCCGCCGGTGTCGGCATCCTGCTTTACGGCCTGACAGGGCCATTTGCCGCAGCCCTGATGGAGCGCATCGGGCTTCGCCGCACGCTGCTGGCCTCGCTGGTGGTGATGTCGGGCTCGACCGCGCTCAGCCTGCTGATGACCAAGCCGTGGCATCTGTTCATCACCTGGGGCGTGTTCTCGGGCATTGGTTCCGGTGCTGTCGCCAGCGTGCTCGGCGCGACCATCGTCAACCGGTGGTTCAAGACCAATCGCGGGCTTGTCATGGGATTGATGTCGGCCTCCAGCGCCTCGGGCATGCTGGTGTTCCTGCCGCTGATCGCCGCGCTGGCCCAGTCGGGCGGCTGGCAGCCGGTTGTCATTGCGGTCGCGATCGCGACCGCTGCCCTGATACCGCTGGTCTGGCTGCTGGTGCCGGAGCGGCCGGCATCGATCGGCATGGTGCGCTACGGCGCCGAGGCTGACGACGTGCCGCCCACTCCGCCTGCGTCACAGGGCAATTTTCTGGCGCATACGTTCTCGACGCTGCGCCGTGCCGCCGGCACGCGGGTGTTCTGGTATCTGTTCGCCACCTTCTTCGTCTGCGGCTTCACCACCAACGGGCTGGTCGGCACGCATCTGATCGCGTTCTGCGGCGACATGGGCATCGGCGAAGTGCAGGCCGCCGGCCTGCTGTCGATGATGGGCATCTTCGACCTGATCGGCACGACGTTGTCGGGCTGGCTCACCGACCGCTACGATCCGCGCAAGCTGCTCGGCGTCTATTACGGCATTCGTGGCCTGTCGCTGATCTATCTGCCCTATTCCGGCTTCTCGGCCACCAGCTTGATCATCTTCGCCGTGCTCTACGGCCTCGACTGGATCGCCACCGTGCCGCCGACGCTGCGGCTCGCCAACGAGGCGTTCGGCGACCGCAGCGGGCCGATCGTGTTCGGCTGGATCGTCGCCGGGCACCAGATCGGTGCGGCCGCTGCCGCCGCCTTTGGCGGCACCATGCGCGAGTTGCAGGGCAATTACGAACTGGCCTTCCTGATCGCCGGCATGACGGCAATCGCTGCCGCCTGTATCTCGCTGCTGATCAACACCAGCAAGCCGGCGTTCGATCCGGAGCCGCAAGCGGCTTAGGCGCGACGCTATCTCCCCCCTCGAGGGGGAGATAGCCGCGAAGCGGCCAGAGGGGGTCGGTCCGACTGGGCTCGGCCTCTTGCGATAGAAGGAGGTTAGCGCTCCACGCGCGGCGACCCCCTCTGTCGCCTCTGGCGACATCTCCCCCTCGAGGGGGGAGATTACCCTGTTCATTGTTATCAAACCTTCATCATCCCGAGATGCGCCTGAAACATTGACGCTGGATTTTGGTGGCACCGTTCAAGCCATCCAGGAGACAGCCGTGAACAAGCTTTCGATGACCCGCCGCGCTTTCGTCACCTCCGCCGGCGCCGTTGGCCTGGCCGGCGTTTCGAGCCTGGCGCTACCCTATTATTCGCGCGCCAATCAGCGGCCTTCCTTCACCCATGGCGTCCAGTCCGGCGATGTCGACGCCACCAGCGGCGTGGTGTGGACGCGCACCGACCGACCGTCGCGCGTCATGTTCGAGGTATCGTCGACGGAGAATTTTGCCAATGCGACGCGGCTGGCGCCGCTCGATACGTCGCCGGCCAGCGACTACACGGTCAAGCGGCTGCTCACCGACCTCGCTTCAGACCAGGATATCTTCTATCGCATGACATCGGCCGATCTCGCCGACATCAATGCCGTTTCGGAGCCGATCACCGGCCGTTTCAGGACGGCGCCAGCCTCGAAGCGCGACATCCGCTTTGCCTGGTCCGGCGACACCGCCGGCCAGGGCTGGGGCATCGATGAGACCGGCATGAAGACCTACGCCACGATCGGCAAGCACACGCCCGACTTCTTCCTGCATTCAGGCGACACCATCTATGCCGACGGCGCCATGAAGGACGAGGTCGACCTGCCCGGCGGCGGCAAGTGGAAGAACGTCGTGCTGATCGACGGCAAGCGCAAGGTCGCCGAGACGCTGGACGAGTACCGGGACCAGTGGAAATACAACATGATGGACAGGAACGTGCTCGGCCTGAGCGCCATCTGCCCGACTTTCTACCAGTGGGACGACCATGAAGTGCTGAACAACTGGTCGGATTCCAAGGATCTCAGCGCCGACAATCGCTACACGGAAAAATCCATCCACGTGCTGGCGGCCCGCGCGGCGCGGGCTTTCCACGAGATGACGACGATCCGCTACGAACCTTCCGAGCCCGGCCGCGTCTATCGCAAGATCGCTTATGGGCCGCTGCTCGACGTGTTCTTCCTCGACATGCGCTCCTATCGCGGCCCCAATGGTCCCGACATGCAGGATGAGATGACGCCGCAGTCGCGCATGCTCGGCGAGCAGCAGACGAAATGGCTGAAGCGCGAACTGGCGAATTCGAAGGCGACCTGGAAAATCATCGCCGCCGACATGCCGCTCGGCCTCGTCGTCTGGGACGACGGCACCAAGAAGGTTGGCGCCGAAGCGGTCAGCAATGGCGACAATGGCTTGCCAAAAGGGCGCGAGCTCGAGATCGCCGACCTGCTGCGCTTCATAAAGAATGCCGGCATCAGCAACACCGTCTGGCTCACCGCCGACGTGCATTACACGGCCGCGCATTATTACAACCCGGACAAGGCGCAGTTCCAGGAGTTCAATCCGTTCTGGGAATTCGTCTCGGGTCCGATCCATGCCGGCACGTTCGGGCCAAACGATTTCGACATGACGTTCGGTCCGGAGCTGAAGTTCATCAAGGCGCCGACCGCCGAACAGGGACAGAACCTGCCGCCCTCGGCCGGGCTGCAATTCTTCGGGCTCGTCGATATTTCAGGCGCCAGCGAGCAGATGACGGTGCGG
>NZ_RZOL01000315.1:0-7318 GCF_004022985.1 Mesorhizobium sp. M7A.F.Ca.ET.027.02.1.1
GTTCAATTCAAGCATGCGTGCGGGGTCAAGAAGCGCGGTCGAGCTTGCCTTGCTGAGAAGCTTTTGGCCGGCTTCGCCGAAGCGCTCAACCAGGTCGATCGCCGAAAAGGCGAAGTCGCACATCAGCCGCTCGATGATCCACCCGCGAGCGCGGTCGTCGTTGGAAAAGGCAATCCCGCGGACCGAAGCCAACCCACCCTCACCCACCATGCGGCCATATTCAGCGGTCGAAGGCATGTTCTGGACGTAGCCCTGGCGAAACTGGCTGATGGATGAAGGGCCAAGGCCAATCAAAGTCTCGCAGCGATCTTCGGTGTAGCCCTGAAAGTTCCGATGCAAAGTTCCCGAACGCGCGGCAACCGCCAGCGCATCGTCCGGTTTGGCGAAATGGTCGAGCCCGATTGCTTCGTATCCCTGGTTAAGGATGGCGCGCGCTGCCAGTTGCGATTGGGCAAACCGCTCTTCCGGACCTGGCAACCAGGCCTCGTCGATCATTGTCTGATGTTTTTTGAACCACGGCACATGCGCGTAGCCAAAAAGGGCGATCCGATCCGGCTCCAGGGTCAACGCTTGTGCGACCGTCGAGGAAACGCTCTCCCGGGTCTGGTGCGGCAAGCCATAGAGCAGGTCCAAGTTGACCGATTCGACGCCGCGCGAACGAACGCCGTCAACGACAGCTTTCGTTTGCAAGAAGGTCTGCTCGCGATTGATGGCCTTCTGGACCTTGGGATCGAAATCCTGGACGCCGAGGCTCGCTCTCGTCATGCCGATTTCGGCGAGTGCGTCGAGCCGGGCTTCGTCCATGTCGTTGGGTTCGATTTCAACGCTGATCCTGGCGTCGGGAAGAAATGTGAATCCATCGCGCAAGACTTCCGATAGTGCAACGATATCCTGCGGTTTGAGCATGGTTGGCGAACCACCACCGAAATGAACGGCACGCAAGCGGCCCTTGCCTGCGACAAGACAGGCAACGGTCGCGATCTCGTCATGCAGCGAGTGCAGATATTGGGTCACCGGCTCGTACTGGCGTGTCTGCTTCGTATGGCAGGCGCAGAACCAGCAAAGCTTGTCGCAATAAGGGATATGCAGATAGAGCGAGATCTCGTCATCCTCGCCAAGCGCCTGCAGCCAACCACGACACACAGCAGCATCGACACCCGGATGAAAATGCGGCGCCGTGGGGTAACTCGTGTAACGCGGCACGTTCTCGCCAAGTCGGGCAACTAAATCTGGGCGCATGTCCTAATCTGCTCCGGGCTGTGTCGCGCGATGTTGCTCACAAGAGGCAGTAGCGCCTTGATTTCGGTCAATGCCCATGGGCTGCGGACAAACTGCCGCAAGCGCTTTTGCTTGGGTCGATGCTATATCGTGACAGGACTTTGGACCCGCGGAAGACCACGATGACAGTGCGTCAGGATGTACACAGCGCCGGCATTCCCGTGCTTTGCCAATCGTGCGAGGCGCGCCACCATGGCGTTTGCGGCGCTCTCGACCCTGAACAACTGGTGGGTCTAGCCAGAACTTCATCGAAACATACGGTTGAGCCCGGCGTGGAATTGATTGGCGACGCCGAGACCGTCGACAGTTACTCGAACGTGCTCTCCGGCGTGGTCAAGCTTACAAAGAGCCTTTCGGATGGGCGCCAGCAGATTGTCGGGCTCCAATTTGCTCCCGATTTTTTGGGCAGGCCCTTCAAGGTGGAAAGCGCCATCAACGCCGAGGCTGCAACCGCAGTCTCCTTGTGCTCATTCCCCAAGGCCGCCATTGAACGGATGATGAAAGAGTCTCCGGGACTGGAGCATCGCCTGTTCAAGCAGACGCTGAACGAACTCGATGATGCCCGCGACTGGATGGTGACGCTGGGCCGCAAGAGTGCTTCGGAAAAGGTGGCGAGCTTTCTTCTCATGATCGCCAGGAACATAGACCCCGCGCTCGACCCCTCCGCCCAATCGACAAGTTTCGACCTGCCGCTGACCCGCGCCGACATCGCCGATTTTCTCGGTCTGACGATCGAGACAGTTAGCCGCCAGTTGACCAGGTTGCGATCAGATGGCGTGATCCGGATTGAGAACAATCGGCATGTCACAGTCGATAACCTGAACCGGCTCCAGCGCCGCTCCGGCGCTTAGGATCAATAGTCGGATCCAATCGTCGGCAAGACGTGCTCGCGCTCGAAGGCAATATGCCGGCGCAAGCTTTCGAAGAAGCCACGCAGCATGAAGCCAACCGCTTCGGCATTGTCGATAGTCTTGCCATGGCCGATGGCCAGCAGAATTTCGGTCACCTCGGAGGCAAAGCACTCGTCCTCGACATGCTCGGCGCGCAATCGCCGGGTGGAATCGAGGTTGGCGTCGCGGCTGTTCAAAGCAGCCTCATAGGCCGGGAAGATCATCGTCTCTTCGTATCGATGAATGTTTCGCAACAGCGGGACGATCGCGTTTGCCGTGCTCAGGCATTTCAAACGATCAACCTTCGGCAACGTGTCTGCTATTCTTTCCAGAGCATCGCACAGCTGCAGCTTTTCGAGATGCGCACGTTTCATCACCGCCGCCGGAACTACCTCTCTTCCAGATCGAACCGCAAGTGTCGAACTTTCGCGGCTTGTTTTGGACAGCGACGATCCCAGTTCCTTCTCCCTGTTCAACGGCAACCTCCTGATCGTTTGCGCACCCAAGGCTGCCCAATCCGAAAGCGCCGGGCTTTGACATGGATCAAGGCGGCGGCGACGTGACTGCTGAATTGCTGTCCCTGCGGATTGACATCCGCGCATCGGAGTCGACGTCGGGGACATGTCATGAAGTTCGGCACGCTCATCTTCGCCTTAAGCCTTTTCACATTCGCGGCTTTTGTGGCTGCCGGCTTCGGCGTGGACGCGCCATTCCGACAGCATATGTGGGTGCTGTTCTTGGTGTTGCTCGGCTTTGTCGCCATTCTCCTTCGCAACACGAATTTCGCCCCGGCAGTCGCAGTCGATCCATCCGCTTACATGGATGGCCCAATCCGCTACGGCGCCATCGCCACCATGTTCTGGGGTGTCGTCGGCATGCTTGTCGGCGTGGTCATCGCGCTGCAGCTTGCCTACCCCGATCTCAACATCCAGCCCTGGTTCAATTTCGGCCGCCTGCGGCCCCTGCACACGTCGGGCGTCGTCTTCGCCTTCGGCGGCAACGCGCTGCTCTGCACATCATTGTACGTCGTGCAGCGCACCTGCCGCGCCCGCCTCTTCGGTGGTGATCTCGCCTGGTTCGTCTTCTGGGGCTATCAGCTTTTCATCGTCATGGCCGCGACGGGCTACCTGCTCGGCATCACCGAGAGCCGCGAATATGCGGAGCCCGAATGGTATGTGGACATCTGGCTGACCATCGTCTGGGTGGCCTATCTCATCCTGTTCCTCGGCACGATCTTCAAGCGCAAGGAACCGCACATCTACGTCGCCAACTGGTTCTATTTGTCCTTCATCGTGACCATCGCGATGCTGCATGTGATCAACAATCTGTCGATGCCGGCGTCGTTCCTGGGCTCCAAGAGTTACTCCGCCTTTTCCGGAGTCCAGGACGCCTTGACGCAATGGTGGTATGGCCACAACGCCGTCGGCTTCTTCCTGACTGCCGGCTTCCTCGGCATGATGTATTATTTCGTGCCCAAGCAGGCGAACCGCCCGGTCTATTCCTATCGGCTTTCGATCATCCACTTCTGGGCGATCATCTTCCTTTACATCTGGGCCGGGCCGCATCACCTGCACTACACAGCCCTGCCCGATTGGGCGCAGACGCTCGGCATGGTGTTTTCGATCATGCTGTGGATGCCGTCCTGGGGCGGCATGATCAACGGCCTGATGACCTTGTCAGGCGCTTGGGACAAGCTTCGCACCGACCCCATCATCCGCATGATGGTGATGGCCATCGCCTTCTACGGCATGTCGACCTTCGAAGGCCCGATGATGTCGATCAAGGCGGTCAATTCGCTGTCGCATTATACCGACTGGACCATTGGCCACGTCCACTCCGGTGCGCTCGGCTGGGTCGGCATGATCTCGTTCGGCGCGATCTACTACATGGTGCCGAAGCTCTGGAACCGGCAACGGCTCTACTCGTTGCGGCTGGTCACCTGGCATTTCTGGCTGGCGACACTTGGTATCGTTGTCTACGCCGCGGTCATGTGGGTATCCGGCGTCATGCAGGGCCTGATGTGGCGCGAATACGACGAGCAGGGCTTCCTGGTCTACTCCTTCGCTGAAACCGTCGCCGCCATGCACCCCTACTATGTCATGCGCGCCATCGGTGGGGCCATGTACCTCACCGGCGCCCTGATAATGGCCTGGAACATCACCATGACCATCCTCGGATATCAGCGCGAGGAGCAGCCGATGCCCGGCTCCATTCCCACCCTTCAGCCTGCCGAATAAGGAGCCAGACAATGGGCTTGATGGATAGACACGCAATCATCGAGAAGAACGCCACGCTTCTTCTCGTTGGCTCTCTTCTTGTGGTGACTGTCGGCGGCATCGTCGAGATCGCACCACTCTTCTATCTCGACAACACGATCGAGAAGGTGGAAGGCATGCGCCCCTACTCGCCGCTCGAACTTGTCGGGCGCAACATCTATGTGCGCGAGGGTTGCTACCTCTGCCACAGCCAGATGATCAGGCCGTTCCGCGACGAGGTTGAACGCTATGGCCATTACAGCCTGGCGGCCGAGTCGATGTACGATCATCCTTTCCAGTGGGGATCGAAGCGCACCGGACCGGACCTCGCCCGAGTTGGCGACCGCTACTCGAATGTCTGGCACGTCGACCACCTTGCGGACCCGCGTTCGGTAGTGCCGGAATCGATCATGCCGAGCTATGCGTTCCTCAAAGACGCGCCGATCGATGTGAAGGGCTTCTCGACGCATCTGGTTGCCAATGCGCGTGTTGGCGTCCCCTACAACGACGAAATGATCGCCAATGCCAATGCCGATCTGGCGACGCAGGCCGACCCCAATGCCGACACCTCCGGCCTTGAGAAACGCTATCCCAAAGCCAAGGTCGGAGACTTCGACGGCAATCCGCAACAGGTGACTGAAATGGATGCCCTCGTTGCGTATCTGCAGATGCTCGGGACCTTGGTTGATTTCAAGAACTACGACGAAGCCGCCGGCTACCGCTGAGGAGCTTTATTCATGGAATACAATTTGATGCGGGAGTTTGCTGACAGCTGGGGTCTGGTCGCCATGGCGCTCTTCTTTGTCGGCGCGATTGCCTTCGCGCTGCGCCCCGGCAGCCGCAAGCTGGCCGACGAAGCTGCCCGGATTCCCCTTGAGGACGAGTGATCATGAGCGACGAGCATATCGATGAAATCTCTGGCGTCTCGACCACCGGCCACGAATGGGATGGCATCCGGGAGCTGAACAACCCGCTTCCGCGTTGGTGGGTCGTGACCTTTTACGTCACCATTGTCTGGGCGATCGGCTACACCATCGCTTACCCGGCATGGCCTCTGTTGCACTCGGCGACGAAGGGTGTGCTCGGCTATTCCAGCCGCAATGAGGTCAGGAACGAGCTGACCGCGGCTGAAGCCGCCAAGGGCAAATATATCTCGGCGGTGGAGTCCAAGAGCGTCTCGGAGATCGCCGCGGACGACGGCCTGCGCGAATTCGCAATCGCCGCCGGTGGCGCCGCCTTCAAGGTCAATTGCGTACAATGTCATGGCTCCGGCGCCCAAGGTTCCAAGGGCTTTCCCAATCTCAACGACGACGACTGGCTGTGGGGCGGCAAGGCCGAGCAGGTCCAGCAGACGATTACGCACGGCATCCGCTTCGCGTCCGATCCGGACACGCGCCTGTCGGAAATGCCTGCCTTCGGCGACATCATAACCACTGACCAGATCGCTCAGGTCAGCGCCTATGTCGCCAGCCTGTCAGGAAAGCTCCAGGGTGCCGGCCTCGTCGAACCCGGCGCCAAGGTCTTTGCCGAAAATTGCGTGGCCTGTCATGGCGACAATGCAAAGGGTAACAAGGAGCTCGGCGCCCCCGACCTGACCGATGCGATCTGGCTCTATGGATCCGGTGAAACAGCCATCGCCGCCCAGGTCCGGGCGCCGAAACAGGGCGTCATGCCGGCCTGGGGCGCACGCCTGGGCGAGACCAAAGTCAAGGAGCTCGCCGTCTACATCCATTCGCTTGGTGGTGGGGAATAGGAAGCGGGGACCTGTTCCCGGCCCTTCACCAGCCAAGCGACGAGGCCCGGCCATGCCGGGCCTCGACCTGTATTCGACACCGGCAATTGACTTGCATCAACGCGCCTGCCCTCGCCCCGCGGCAAGACTTGCCCACGCTGGCAGCCCGGGCATGGGCAGATTGTCGCCCGCGCGAGTGGAGATGCATGTGCTGGACAATATGCAGGTAGAGCGGCTCGAAGCCGAAGCGGTCAACTCGGCCAAAATGCGCCAGCCTATGTATGCCGCGCGCAAGAAGATATTCCCGAAACGGGCAACGGGAAGCTTTCGCCGGTTCAAGTGGCTGGTGATGGCGATCACGCTCGGTATCTACTACCTGACACCGTGGTTGCGATGGGACCGTGGTCCGTTCGCCCCGGACCAGGCCGTGCTGCTCGATCTCGCCAATCGGCGCTTCTACTTCTTCTTCATCGAGATCTGGCCGCAGGAATTCTACTATGTGGCCGGCCTTTTGATCATGGCCGGAGTCGGTCTTTTCCTGATCACGTCGACTGTCGGGCGTGCCTGGTGCGGCTATACATGTCCGCAGACCGTATGGGTCGATCTGTTTCTGGTCGTCGAGCGCGCCATCGAGGGTGATCGCAACGCCCGCATGAAGCTGGATGCAGGTCCCTGGACCGCCCGCAAGCTTGCGCTGCGAATATCGAAACACGCCATCTGGCTGATCATAGGGGCGGCGACCGGCGGCGCCTGGATCTTCTACTTTGCCGATGCACCGACACTGCTCGGCGAGCTCTTCACCGGCACTGCGGCGCCCGTCGCCTACATCACTGTCGCCGTCCTGACGGCTACCACCTACACGTTCGGCGGTCTGATGCGCGAACAGGTCTGCACCTATATGTGCCCGTGGCCCCGCATCCAGGCGGCCATGCTCGATGAAAATTCCCTCACTGTCACCTACAATGACTGGCGCGGCGAACCGCGTTCGCGCCACGCCAAGAAGCTGCTGGCCGCAGGCCAGCCCGTGGGCGACTGCGTCGACTGCAATGCCTGTGTCGCGGTCTGCCCGATGGGGATCGACATTCGCGACGGCCAGCAGCTCGAATGCATCACTTGCGCGCTCTGCATCGACGCCTGTGACGGCGTCATGGACAAGCTCGGCA
>NZ_RZOL01000316.1:0-7317 GCF_004022985.1 Mesorhizobium sp. M7A.F.Ca.ET.027.02.1.1
CGTCGGCGCGCTCGTCACCATCCTGGCCTCATTCGTCATCTGGTCAGTGGACCGTTTTGGCCTTCCCTATTTCGGCGATGTCGCGGCCTATGTGCGCGCTGAAGCTGCAACCGTCGAGAAGCGGGCTCTGATCCGCAGCCGTGGTCTGAAGCTGCTGAAGCGTCTGATGATGGACGATACCTACGATCGCATCGTGCTGGTCTCGCACAGCCTCGGGTCGATGATCGCCTATGACCTGCTGCAGATCTTGTGGGCCGATTTCAGGCCCCGAAAACTGGAGGCCATTCGCGACAAGGCGAAACTGAAGGCGATCCGCGCCATCGACAAGGCGACGCTTGTTACCGACGGCTCGGCATGGCCCGGCAGCCTTGAAGATCTTGCCGGGTTCCGGCGCGATCAGTGGGAGCTCTATCGCCAACTGCGCACCAAGGACGACAACCATCTGCCATGGAAGATCAGCGATTTCGTCACGCTTGGCAGCCCGCTGACCCACAGCGAATTTCTGGTGACGCACAATCTCGCCGAATTCAGACGCGGCATCGCCGAGCGCCTGTTCTCGGCATGTCCGCCGGTCGCCGAGGGAGCGGCGGCCGGTGGCACTGTGCTTTATCAGGAAGGGCGCAACCGTTCTTCGGGCAAGCCGCAGCGCGCGGTGCATCATGGCGCGGTGTTTGCGGCAACGCGCTGGACCAATATCTTCGACCGCGGCAATGGTTGGTTGACGGGCGATCCGATCTCCGGGCCGATGGCGGAGAATTTCGGCCCGGGCGTGGAGAACATCCAGGTCGAACTGCGCGGTTGCCTCGACCGTGTGTTCACCCACACGCTGTACTGGTCGTTGGCGGCGACCGGTGTCGAGGTCGCCGCCGGCGATCGGCCGCGCTCGCATCTTGCCGTGCTGCGCGACGCTGTCGACCTCGGTCGCAAACTGGAGCCGAGCCAAGCGGAAGCGCAGACGATTCCTCCCCGAAAATAAGGAACAGATTTCAGCGAACGCGGCCGAGGCAGCGCCGCATGACAATTTCAAAACAATGTCCACTCCGGGCGGCCCGGAGTGGACTCGCCTTGCAAGTGCAGTTCAGCGGCTGGTGAGAAAAACCGCTTCCTCATCGTCGCGCTGCCTGCCCCCAAGGGCCGCGGCAGCACTGGCGATGAAGGCGCCGATGACCAGCGAGAGCGCACCAAGCAGGGCAAATGTCGCACCGGCCTTCCTGGCGGTGTCGGCGGCCTGTTGCGCCTTGACCTTGGCGTCCTGAGCCTTGGCGATGACCGCATCCACCCGCGTCTTGGCATCCGCCTCGGAAAGCCCCGTGCGGGCGGCGACCAGTTGCGACAGATATGTCTTGTCCTCGGCCGACACTTCACCCGCCACGGCGCCGGCGATCAGGATGCGCGAGGCCTGCCCGGCCGCCGCGGCATCACTGTCCGGATTGGCGGCCGCCAGTTTGCTCGGATCGGCCGGACGAAACAGCGAATCCACCAGATAGGATGTCGCATTGTCGACCGACGGGGTGCCGGCATTGGCCGAGGCCCCAGCCGATGCGCCCATGGCAGCGCCGGACGCGACGGTGGACACCGCCTGCACGCCTGAACCGATCGCCGCGGAAAGCGCTGAGCCAAGCACGCCGACGACGAGCAATGTGGCGAGTGCCCAGGCGAGAAAACCGTGGGCGGTGTCACGGAAATAGACCTCGTCGGTATGAACGCCGACCCATTTGGTGCGCAGCCGTCCGGCAAGATAGCCGCCGAGGCCGGAGGACAGCCATTGCACGATGACCAGCCAGACCGCGGTGGAAACCGCGAATGTGGTAACGGTTGTGCCAGACCCCGACCAGGGAGACACCATGCTCAACCCCAGCCCCGAACCAAGCAGCATGAGGATGAGGGTCAGCGTCGAAGCCGCGAAGGCGCCGGCGACGATAGGCCCCCAACTTACGGCGGTGGCGGAGGATTCGGTTGAGGCGGAAACGTCGACAGCCGATAGGGTGGACTGCATGACAGCCCCCTATCGCGCGAACAGCATGATCAAAATGATGATCGGGATCGGAATGCCGAGCAACCAGAGCAAAATGCCGCGTCCCATGAAGGCCTCCTGTTAGAAATCGTGATCGATGTTGTCACAATGCTCCAAGGGGACTTCCGTTCCGGCGGACTATAAAATGATTTTCTTGCCGCCGGCGAACAATTGGCGCGCACAGCGCCAATGTCACAGACCAGATATCAGATGTCCAGATTGGCGACGGACAGTGCGTTGTCCTGAATGAATTCTCGCCTGGGTTCGACCTCGTCGCCCATCAGCCGCGAAAACAGCGAATCCGCGTCGGTCGCGTCATTGACCTTGACCTGCAGCAGCGAGCGCACGTTCGGATCGAGCGTGGTTTCCCACAGCTGTTCGGCATTCATCTCGCCGAGACCCTTGTAGCGCTGCATTGTCAGGCCCTTGCGGCCGGTCGCAAAGACCGCATTGAGCATCGCCAGCGGCCCCGAGATGGTTTCGGAGACATCCTTGCGGCGCAGCACCGGCGGCGACCCGTAGACTTCGCTGAGGCGCTGTGCGTAGCGGTCGAGCTGGCGTGCGTCGGCCGAATTGATCAGCGCCAGATCGAGATGCGCGTATTCCTTGACGCTGCGCACCGTGCGCTCGAACACATAGCCGCCGACACCTTCATTCGAGGTCGACATGCGGCCGGTCCAGCCGCGCTCGGTGTCCTCGGCAATGATGTCGAGGCGTTTTGCAATCCGCTCCGCCATGGCGTTGGCGCGGCCGAGATCGGTGAACACGTCCGGGTTGAGCCCGCCGGCGATCGCCGCCTGTTCGACGACGCCTCTGTTGTAGCGCGTGTGCAGGCCGTTGATCAGCTGGCGCACCGCCAGTGCGTCGTCGATGGCTCCGCGCAGGTCCTGCCCGATGCGAACCTCGCCCGAGCCGAGCGTAAGCGATGCTTCCTCCAGTCCCGAGCCGATCAGGAACTCTTCGAACGCGCTCTCGTCCTTGATGTATTGCGAGCTCTTGCCGCGCGTCACTTTGTAGAGCGGCGGCTGGGCGATATAGAGATGGCCGCGCTCGATCAGCTCCGGCATCTGCCGGAAGAAGAAGGTCAGCAGCAAGGTTCTGATATGGGCGCCGTCGACATCGGCGTCGGTCATCAGGATGATCTTGTGGTAGCGCAGCTTGTCGGCGTTGAACTCGTCCTTGCCGATCGAGGTTCCGAGCGCCGTGATCAGCGTGCCGATCATGTCCGAGCCGAGCATGCGGTCGAAGCGCGCCCGCTCGACATTGAGGATCTTGCCGCGCAACGGCAGGATCGCCTGGTTCTGGCGCGAACGCCCACCCTTGGCCGAGCCGCCGGCGGAGTCACCCTCGACGATGAAGATTTCGGACTTCGCCGGGTCGCGTTCCTGGCAGTCGGCCAGTTTGCCGGGCAGGGAAGTGACGCCGAGCGAGCTCTTGCGGGTGATATCGCGCGCCTTGCGCGCCGCTTCACGCGCCGCCGCGGCCTGGATCACCTTGTCGACGACCACCTTGCCTTCGCTCGGATGTTCTTCCAGCCAGGTGCCGAGCGCTTCGTTGACCAGGCCTTCGACGACAGGACGGACTTCCGACGAGACCAGCTTGTCCTTGGTCTGCGAGGAGAATTTCGGATCTGGAACCTTGACTGAAAGCACCGCCGTCAGGCCTTCGCGGCAATCGTCGCCGATCAGCGAGACCTTTTCCTTCTTGGTCAGGCCGGAGGATTCGCCATAGCCGGTGATCTGGCGCGTCAGCGCGCCGCGAAAGCCGGCCAGATGCGTGCCGCCATCGCGCTGAGGGATGTTGTTGGTGAAGGCCAGCACGTTCTCGTGGTAGCTGTCGTTCCACCACATCGCCACTTCGACGGTGATCCCGTCGCGCTCCGCCCGGATGGCGATCGGCTTGTCGATCAGCGGTTTCTTGACCCGATCGAGATATTTGACGAATTCCTCGAGGCCTCCATCATAGTGCAGCTCATGGCGCACGACATCGGCGTGACGGGCATCGGTCAAAATGATGCGCACGCCGGAATTGAGGAAGGCAAGCTCACGCAGCCGGTGTTCCAGCGTGCCGAAGTCGAATTCGACCATGGTGAAGGTCTCGGCCGACGGGAAGAAGGTGATCTGGCTGCCGCTGCGGCCCTCATAGGTGCCCGGCTGCTTGTCCTGCTCATAGCTGCCGGTCGCCTTCAGCGGCGCGTCGGCATTGCCATGCGTGAAACTCATCTCGAAGATCTGGCCGTTGCGGCGGATTTTCAGCTTCAGCCACGCCGACAGCGCGTTGACCACCGAGACGCCGACGCCATGCAGGCCGCCCGAGACCTTGTAGGAATTCTGGTCGAACTTGCCGCCGGCATGCAGCTGCGTCATGATCACTTCGGCCGCCGAAATGCCTTCTCCGGTGTGGATATCGGTCGGAATTCCGCGGCCATTGTCGATCACGGTGACCGAACCATCGGGGTTGAGCGTCACGGTGACGAGATCGGCGTGACCGGCCAGCGCCTCGTCGATGGCGTTGTCGACCACTTCGTAGACCATGTGATGCAGGCCCGAACCGTCGTCGGTATCGCCGATATACATTCCGGGGCGTTTGCGGACAGCATCCAACCCCTTCAAAACCTTGATGGAATCGGCGCCGTATTCGGCTTCAGCGCCGTTGTTGTTGTCGATCTGATCGCTCATGAAAACCTGTTGTCTGGATGCCGCTTGCACGGCGCGAAAAACCCGCTCCGAATCGCGCCTCTGATATGCACTAGATATAGGCGCAAAAGGCGGTTTTTCCAAGGTTTGCAGGCATTTCACGGGGAATGAGCCGGCTGTCCATGGCAGCCTCCCGTCAGGCCCTATTTCACTTTGGCCAGCCGGTCCCTGAGAAACTTGATCATGAACTTGTATCGCGGCGCCAGCCGCCCTCTGCGGTCGAGCTCCAGCGTCATGTCCAGCGCCTGCGAAAGGACCGTCTTGGGGTTCTTGGCGACCTGAGCGTAGTCGATCATGGCAACCACCAGGTCGCGCTGCCAGGTGGCGTTGTTTGGGTCGGACCGGGCGAGCTTCTGGCGGATGTCGAGACTGTCCTGGAAAGCCTGCCGCGCGCCTTTGACGTCGCGCTGCTTGGCCTTGAGCATGCCGATCTCGGACAGAGTGATCGACAGGTCGCGTTGCCAGTCGGCATTGGCAGGGTCGAGCTTGGCCAGCCGGTCGGCGATAGCGAAACTGTCTGTATAGGCCTTGAGCGCTCCGGCGCGGTCGCCCTGAATCGCCAGAATGCCGGCGACCTTTTCCAGGCTGACCGAAAGGTCACGTTGCCAGTCGGCGTTGGCAGGGTCACTGGCCGCCAGCATGCGGGCTATCGAGAGGGCTTGCCTATAGGCGGCGAGGGCTGCCGGCCAGTCCTCTTGATCGCTCAGCGCATTGCCCATCTTTGCGTTGCCGACAGACAGGTCGCGCTTCAACTCACTGTTGTCGGGGTCGCGGCCCACTAATTGTTCGACGATCGCATGGCCCGCTTTATAGGACGCGAGTGCGCCCGCCGCATCGCCGCGCTCGCGCTTGAGGTCGCCGATCGTATCATGGCTGACCGACACATCGCGCTGCCGTTCGGCATCCTGCGGCTTCTTTTCGGCCAATGCCAATCGGATCTTCAGGCTCTCCTCGTAGGCCATCTGGGCGTTGTCCAGTTGCCCCATGACCCGGGCAAGGCCGCCGATCTCGTCATAGCTGATGGTCAGGTCACGCTGCAGCTCGGCGCGCTCCGGTTCGTTGTCGGCAAGCTGCTTCTTGACCGACAAGCCTTCCTGGTAGATCTGCGAGGCCCCAGCCAGATCGCCTTGCGTCACAAGCACATTGCCGATCTTGTCGTCGGCCATGGCGAAGTCGCTGAACCATGACAGCCGATCGGGTTCGGCAGCGGTCAAATCCCTGAGCATGGTTCTGGCGGTCCGATAGTTTTCCAGCGCTTCCGGCAGGTCTCCTTGCGCCAGCTTGATGTTGCCGAGCTTGATGTGGCTGACGGCAAAATCGCGCTTGACGCTCGGGTCGGTTTCCCGGGCCGAACGCAGCTCGAGATTGGACACCAGCGCTGCAAAGGCGCGGCCTGCCGCATCGGTGTTGCCGACAAGGGTGTAGAGCTTGCCGAGCTCGTCCAGCGTTCGGATCTGGCGGTCGGCCTGGTCCAGGGTCAGATCGGTTTGCCCGGCCTCGCCGTAGAGGACCAGCACCGATTCATAGTCCTTGATGGCCGTGGCATAGTCGAGGTCGGCACGCGCCGCACCGCCCGACAGGAAACGCGTCGCCGCCTCGGACAGCGTGCGGTTGACGAAATTGGCCTTCAAGGCGTTGCGCGAAACATTGTCGATGTCGGCGGCTCTGGCGAGGATGGCGCGGGCGCCATCGAAGGCGCCGAGCGAAAGCTGCTCCTCGGCCTGCCGGCGCAATTCCGTCACCTGCGGATCATCGGAGGCCAGCGTCCTCATTTCGCCGCGGACCTTGACGAAGGCGTCGGCCGCCTCGCGCAACCGGGCATTCAGGCTGTCCGCCGAAAGGTGGCTGGCGTCGGAGCTGATCAGCACGCCGTAGAGAGGCGCCAGCGGCATGTCGGCATCGCTGGCGACCTGCTCGACCTCACCGCGCATTTCCGGCGTCACGTCGGCCATGGCAAGCAACAGGCGCTCGCGCTCCGGCAATTGTTGCTTGGCGGCCGCGGCAAAAAACAGCTTCGGCAGGCCGCTCTCGACGTAAGGCAGCTGTTTGCCCCGCGACAAATCGTAGACCTCCTGCTGTACCAGCGTCAGCACCGAGCGGATCTCGAGCCCGTCGGTGCCGAGATATTTGGTCAACGCTGTCGTGAAGGGCGAGTTCTGGCCGGTGCCGTCGGCAGCCGTCTCGCCCGGTGCGGCGGAGAAGGCGAACAGGATGTTTTCGGCGCGGCCAATCCGGCCGAGACCCGGCTTCACCTTGTCGGAGACATCCTTTGCCAGCGATGTCGCGCCGCGCCCTTCACCGCTGCTTCCCGAGAAGGGATCGCTGCGGCAGGCGTCGAGCATGATCAGGCCGACCTTGGCCGTGGCGGCCACGCTGTCGCGCACCTCTTCCAGCGGCAGGCTGGTCTTCTCCAGCGCATCGAGCGAGGAGGCGTCGGCATCGATCGGGAGCAGCCGGTTGTCGCCCAAGATTTCCACGCCGTGGCCGGAGAAGTAGACCAGCGCCACGTCGGCGCCTTTGGCATCCAGGCGAAAATCGTCGAGCGCGCGGCGCATTCGCCGCAGGTCGCGATTGGTTTCGAGGATGACCTCGAAGCCGAGCTTCTTC
>NZ_RZOL01000317.1:0-7301 GCF_004022985.1 Mesorhizobium sp. M7A.F.Ca.ET.027.02.1.1
GTAGGAGGGGCTTTGTTAAAGGCAGGCGGCCGTTCCCCGCCGATGCAGTTCGGCCACGCCATCCAGCTCGTTGTAGCATGGGATGACCACCGACAGCATGACGCCGCGTCGCGCGGTGTTTCTCTCCGTCTCCACCAAAGCCTTGCTCCCGCTATTCGATTGGGAATAGCGGCAATTGGTTAGAAAACAGATAAGCCAGCGGGATCGCTGCGGCAGTAGCCGGCAGTCTGCCATGCGCCTGGGCTCGGCTTGCGGCCACACTATGCTCGGTGTCTCGCTATCCCGCAAAACTCCCGGCTTGAAGCGGACAAGCCAAGTGCGTATGTCTGGCTGACGCCCTCTAGCCTGGGTACCTCAATCTGGAGACGGGCCTTGTCCGCATTGACGCGCTTTCTTGGCGACTCGCCGCTCAAGGTGATCCTGAAACTGCTGGTGGTGTCTTTCCTCGTCGGCCTGGTCATGAACGCCTTCGGCTGGTCGCCGATGGATGTGCTCTATGGCATCCGCAAATTCTTCATGGACCTGTGGAATCTCGGCTTCCACGCCGTCGACCGTTTCCTCGGCTATATCCTGCTGGGCGCGGCTATCGTCGTGCCGGCCTTCATCCTGTTGAGGCTCGCCAACTACCGGAAGTAGAGCATGATCCCGAACCGCAGGTCCGCGTCAGCGAACCCTGGCACCCGGTTTTTGGACAAGATCGTTCTATCGGGCATAGCCCGAGGCCACCTCGAACAGGATGGCGTGGCGCGCGGCAAGCGTGGGCACGTCAGTTGAATAGCCCCCCCCGATGACGCCACACACCGGAACGCCCCGCGTGCGAAAGTGGCTGATCACCATGTCGTCGCGGGCGCGCAGGCCGTCATCCGATAGCGACAGCCTGCCAAGCCGGTCCTCGGCATGGACGTCGACGCCGGCATTGTAGAACACGATGTCCCAATGGGCTTGGGCGGAGAGCTCCGGCAGGATAGCGGCGAGCCTCTTCATGTAAGCGGCGTCACCCGTGCCGTCGGGCAGCGCGACATCGAGGTCGGAGGCGATCTTGCGCACGGGGTAGTTGCGGTCGCCATGCATGGAAAAGGTGAACACGCGCGGATCATCAGCGAGAATATCCGCCGTGCCGTCACCCTGATGCACGTCAAGGTCGACGATCAGGATGTTTTGTGCCGCGCCTTCGGCGAGCAGGACCAGCGCGGCGACGGCGACATCGTTGAAGGTGCAGAAGCCCGCTCCTTGCGCGCGCCGCGCATGATGGCTGCCGCCGGCGGTGTTGCAGGCAATGCCGTGGCGCAAGGCCAGCCGCGCCGCCAGCACGGTGCCGCCGGTGGCAAGCTGCGCGCGCAGCGAGACGCGGGGTCCGATCGGAAAACCGATCTCGCGCTCGATCTTCTCGGGCACGCGGCAGTTGACGACCTGGTCGACATAGTCCGCCGCATGGGCAAGCTCCAGCCATGACACCGGTGCCGGTTCGGCGGTGCTGAGCGCGTCGGGGCCGGCGAGGCCGCGTGTACGCAGCGCCTCCATCAGCAAGGGATATTTGCTCATCGGAAAGCGGTGGTTGACGGCGAAGCCGGCGTCGTAGTCGGGATGATGGACGATCTGCAGAGGCATGAAATCGTATCCGGCTGGCTCACGCCAGACCGGGATTTCGGTTGGCCGTCACGGGAAGAGTGATTGCGCGGTGGCTGGAAAATGGGGCACATCGGCAGTTCGATCAAGCCGCAATCAGCAAGGCAGCAATCCTTGGACCAGGGTGCAACCCCAGCCGACGCCAGATCCCCAATCAACCCCGGATCATTTGTCGTCACCAATCGTTCCGTGCTCGCCATCGCCGTGCCGATGACGCTTGCCTATCTGACGACGCCGATGCTCGGCCTGGTCGACACGGCTGTCATCGGCCAGTTTGGCGATGCCGCCTTGCTTGGCGGCCTGGCGGCCGGCGCATTGATCTTCGACGTCGTCTTCACCTCTTTCAATTTCCTGCGCTCGGGCACCACCGGGCTCGTCGCACAGGCGTTTGGGCGCGGCGACGCCCTGGAGGAACAGGCGGTGTTCTGGCGCGCCGTGCTGATCGCGGTTATCGCCGGCATCGTGCTCGCTGCCCTTGCGCCGCTGGTCGCCATCGCCGGACAAAAGTTCATGGGTGCCGAACCGCGCGTCAGCGAGGCGATGGGCGTCTACATCAGGATCAGGCTGCTCGCGGCGCCGTTCTCGCTGATCAACTACGCCATCCTCGGCTATGTGCTGGGGCGCGGCGAGGGCGGGCTTGGGCTGATGCTGCAATTGGTGCTGAACGGCATCAACATCGCGCTCTGCTTCCTGCTTGGGTTGGAACTTGGCTGGGGTGTCGCCGGCGTTGCCTGGGCGACCGTCACCGGTGAGTTCCTGGCCATGCTGCTCGGCCTGGCGATCGTCATCCGCCGGTTCCGGGCCGCCCCATCCTTGCCGCGCCACCGCCTGCTCGACATGGCCGCCTTCCTGCGCATGATGTCGCTCAACCGCGACATCATGATCCGCTCGTTCTCGCTGCTCGCCGCCTTTGCATTGTTCACCCGCCAGGGCGCGCAGTTCGGCACGGTGACGCTGGCCGCCAACGCCGTGCTGATGAACTTCTTCCTCGTCGCCGGCTATTTCCTCGACGGCTTTGCCACCGCCGCCGAACAGCTGGCGGGCCGTGCCGTCGGCGCACGTGCCGCCGCACCGTTCCGCCAGGCCGTGCGGCTGACGCTGTTCTGGGGTTTCGGACTGGCGGGAGCCGCGACGCTGGTAATGCTGTCTGGGGGCGCCAACCTGGTCGCTCTCGTGACGACATCGGAGGAAGTCCGTTCGGTGGCCGACATCTACCTGCCATGGGCGGCATTCACGGCGCTGAGCGGTGTGCTGGCGTTCCAGATGGATGGCGTCTTCATCGGCGCGACCTGGTCCCGCGACATGCGCAACATGATGCTGCTGTCGTTCCTGGTTTTCGCGGCCGCGCTGCTGACCCTTGCGCCCGCCTTCGGCAACAATGGACTGTGGGCGGCGCTGCACGTCTTCCTGCTGGTGCGAGGCTTCAGCCTGCTGACGATCCTGCGGCTCAGGGTGCGGACGGCGTTTTAGACGGTGCCCTCCGGAAGGCCCTGCGCCGTCCAGGCAGCGAACGGCACCTGTTCGCGATAGGAATTTTTTCTTGACTCGGTGATCTCAGCTATGGTACATTTTTGGCCATGGTGCTGATTTGCGCCAGTGACCCGCCGCACAGGCGGGTTTTTCGTTTGATGCTACGTTAGCCAATGCGCCGGCGAGGCTCCGAAGCAACCCGTTAAACCGAGTTCGTTGCCCTGCTGTGCGGTCGGATGCACTTGCACTTCCAGTCGATTTCCAACAGACTTGATGCACCAATTGTTCCAGGGCGAGCTTATGCGAAGCTACCTGCCATATGTCTTGGGCGCGGCGTTGGGATTGCTCGCTGCGTTCATTCTCTCCGCGGTTTCTGGCATCGGCGGCACCGCGCAATTGCTTCTCTTCGGCGTGTTGCCTGCCATCGGCGGCGCCATTTGCGAGCGGGCCGTCAGTCGCAATCTACGCTCCTGAGAGCAGGCTCAGAGTTGCCTGGACGCCCAGAAGTCGAGGCGGCTGCCGCGCAACTCGCAAATCGACTTCAGCCGTTCCTTTTCGACGAAACGGACCATTCCGGAAAGGATACGGCCTGGCAGTGAAGGCCCGGCATAGATCATGCCGGTGTAGAGCTGGACCAGATCAGCACCCGCACGGATCTTGTCCAGCGCCGTATCGGCGGAATCGACGCCGCCGACGCCGATGATGGCGCGGTCCGGTCCGAGCAGCTTGCGCATCTTCGCCAGCACGATGGTCGAACGCTCGAACAGCGGCTTTCCGGAGAGCCCGCCGGTCTCGCGCGCGGTGTCGCCGCTGCGCAATGGCGGTCGGGAGATGGTGGTGTTGGAGACGATGACGCCGTCCACCTGCTTTTCGGTGACCTCGGCGGCGATGTCCTCCAGCTCTGCCTCGACCAGATCCGGCGCGATCTTCAGGAACACTGGCGGCTGCGCCGTTGCCGTGGCGCGCGCGGCCATGACCCGCGACAAGAGCTCGCCAAGCTGCTCGCGCGCCTGCATGTTGCGCAGGCCCGGCGTGTTGGGCGAGGAGATGTTGACGGTGAGATAGCTGGCGTATTGCGCAAACCGGGCGACACCGCGCTCATAGTCGCCGATGCGGTCGCTGCTGTCCTTGTTGGCTCCGATGTTGACACCGACGATGCCGGAGCGCCCCTTGCGTGCGGCAAGGCGCTTTTCGGCCGCTGCATGGCCTTCATTGTTGAAGCCCAATCGGTTGATCACCGCATCGTCGGCAGTCAGCCGGAAGATACGCGGCTTCGGATTGCCGGCCTGCGGCAACGGCGTGATGGTACCGACCTCGGCGAAACCGAAGCCCAGGCCAAGCAACGCGTCCGGAACCTCGGCGTTCTTGTCATAGCCGGCCGCCATGCCGATCGGATTGGGGAAATCGAGGCCGCAGACGCTGACCTTCAGCCTGTCGTCGCGGACCGCCGGTGCACCAACCGGAACGCCGCATCGCAAGGCGGCGATTGACAGGCCATGCGCCGTTTCCGGATCGAAGGCGAACAGCAGCTTCTGGCCGAGCCGGTCGAGCACGCTCATTGCCCCTCCAGTGCCGGGAACTGGTGCACACCATCGGCGCCAAGCGGCAGTGGCCGGACCCACAGCACTGCTTTCAGGTCCAGCACGCCATACAGATGCGGAAACAGCGCGCCGCCGCGCGAGACCTCGTATCTCAGCGCAGCGCCCAGGCTGGCGCCGTCGATGGCGACCAGCAGAAGGTCCGTCTGGCCGGCAAAGTGCTTTGCCGCCGTTTCCCTGACCTGTGCTGCCGTTGAGAAATGGATGAAGCCATCGGCGACATCGATCGGCGCGCCGGTGAAGCGGCCATGCGTTTCGGCCTCGCGCCATGGCGCTTGCGGAGTTATCTTGTAGATAATCTGAGACATGGTTGCGCTATAGTCCGAACCAGCCATTCGGGAAAGGCCACGCCAAGGGTCTTCCCCATTTCCGGCGCAAACATGCGATATCTGAGGCCTTGGCCATGGAGGACAACATGCGTCTGCAGCACATCTTGATCCCCGCCGCGCTCGTTTCGCTGGTCGCGGCTTCAGCCTATTCGGAAGAGACCGACCGCTACCGCCTGGAAAAGTCCAATAACGGCTTTGTCCGTATCGATACGCAGACCGGCGCCATGTCGATCTGCGAGGAACGCTCCGGCCAACTCGTCTGCAAGATGGCGGCCGACGAACGCGCCGCTTTCCAGGACGAGGTCGACCGCCTGCAAACCTCGATGAAGGCGATGGACGAGCGCGTCACCAAGCTCGAGAATTCGCTCTCCGCCCGCCTCGAATCGAAACTGCCGAGCGAGGAGGACTTCAACAAGACGATGAGCTACATGGAGCGCTTCCTGCGCGGCTTCATGGGCATCGTCAAGGATATGGACAAGGACAACGGCGCCCAGAAGACCTGAGCGCTTCAACCAAGGGAGGCGGCGCGCTGGCTTTGCCGCTTGAAAACAGCGCGCAGCCCCTCATAATCGTCCAATTGAACCCGAAAAGCCAAAAATCATCGGGCATTTGGGGAGGGACATTTGCCGGCAGGCTATTCTTTCGTCATCGCCGACGATCACCCGCTGTTTCGCGGTGCGCTGCGCGAAGCGCTCGCCGGCATCGGCAATGTCGCCGCCATCCATGAAGCCGGCGATTTCGAGAGCGCCAAGGCGCTGGTCGTGGCCAACGAGGACGTTGATCTGGTACTGCTCGACCTGTCGATGCCGGGCGCCAGCGGCCTGTCCGGCCTGGTCTCGCTGCGTGGCATCCATCCGGCGGTGCCGCTGGTCGTGGTGTCGGCGCATGACGATCCGGCGACTATCAGGCGGGCGCTCGATCTCGGCGCTTCCGGCTTCATCTCCAAATCGGCCAGCATGGAAGAGATCCGCAGCGCGGTGCAATCGGTGCTTGCCGGCGACATCGCAGCACCAGCCGGCGTCGATCTCGGCATCGAGCGCGATCCCGAAATATCGGACCTTATCAAGCGGCTGCAGGCTTTGACGCCGCAGCAGACACGGGTGCTGGGCATGCTGGCCGAGGGCCTGCTCAACAAGCAGATCGCCTATGAACTCGGTGTATCGGAGGCTACCATCAAGGCGCATGTCTCCGCCATCCTGCAGAAGCTCGGCGTCGACAGCCGCACGCAGGCGGTGATCCTCCTGTCCAAGATCGGCAGCGACCCGCTGCAGCCGGCGGGTTGATCGCCAGGGCGCCTGTTCAATCAGAACATTGTTCAATCAGAGCACTGAACCTCCGTCCGCCGCACCGGCCGGGCGTTGAAGCTTGCGAAACTGATGGCGGCCATGATCCAGACGCCGATCCCGCCATAGAGCATGACCCAGCCAAAGCCGTTGCGCAGCGCATCCCGGGCGACGGTCCCGGCGAGCCCGGAGATGGGATTTCCAGCAGCGATAGCTTCGGCGAGAAGACGCAATTGGGCAGCGTCGAGGTCGGGCAGCGCATGCCCCAGATGCGCCAGCACACCGCTGGCCAGGATGAAGCCCATCACCGCGATGTTCAACGCCAATGAAACCATGCGCGCGCTCATGTCGATGCCGGAGGCCATGCCGGCGCGATCGCTCGAAACGGAACCCGTCGTCGTGTTGGTGACAGGTGTGTTGGTTATTCCCAGACCCATCCCCGCGATCAGGCAGCCGGGCAGCATCGTCAGCCAGTCCGGTTGCGCGGCGGCGCTGCCGAATTTCATCAGGATGAACCCGACGCCGATGATGACGAGGCCCGCCGGAATGATGATGCCGGGCCGATAACGCAGCGAAAAGCGCTCTGCCAACGGCGGCAGCACAAGCGTCGGCAGCGTGTAGGCAAGCAGGGCAAGGCCGGTGGAGACGGTGTCATAGCCGAGCCCGGCGTGGAACCAGATCGGCAGGTAGATCATGAAAGGCCAATAGCTGAGGTTCATCGCGGCAGAGCCGACGATGGCGCCCGAAAAGGGCCGGATCCGGAAGACCGAGAAATCGAACATCGGCCGCTGGCTGATCTTCTCGGCAATGAGGAAGGCGATGAAGCTCACTATCGAGATACCGAGGATCGCCAGCGCGGCAGGGCTGGAGAAACCCAGATCCGGCCCCTGGATGATGTAGAAAACGAGGCAGAAAACCGACGGCGACAGCGTCAGGATGCCTGCTACGTCGAGCTGGCCCGCCTGTGGATCCTTCGATTCGTGGACGCCCATCAG
>NZ_RZOL01000318.1:0-7281 GCF_004022985.1 Mesorhizobium sp. M7A.F.Ca.ET.027.02.1.1
GAACTCGCCCCTGCTCAAGGCGCGCGGCCTTTACCGCTTTGCCTTCTTCGCCCCGGTGGTGGTCGGCGAGGTCGCCTATTCGGCTGTGTTCCGGCTGATGTTCAACCTCGATTTCGGCATCATCAACAAGCTGTTGAACAGCATCGGCCTGCCCAAGATCGACTGGTTTTCCAACGTCACGCCGGCGATGGCGCTGATCATGATCGCGGTGACCTGGCGCTGGGCCGGCTACAACGCCATCATCCTGCTCGCCGGCATGCAGTCCATTCCCGAAGATGTCTACGAAGCGGCGACGCTCGACCGCGTCAGCAAGCTCAAGCAGTTCTTCTACATCACCCTGCCGCTCTTGAAGCCGGTCATCGTATTCTGCCTTGTGCTGTCGATCATCGGCACCATGCAGCTGTTCACCGAGCCGTTCCTGATCACCGAACGCGGCGGACCTGGCGGCGGTACGGAGACGCTTGGCCTGCTGCTCTATCGCCAGGGTTTTAGGTCGCTCAATTTCGGCTATGCGTCGGCCGTCGCCTACACCATGGCCGGGCTGGCGATCGCCATCACGCTGGCGCAGCTGTGGCTGACGAGGGAACCGAAATGAGTTCGCGCTCCTCCGCCAGACTGGGACGCAGCATCGCTCTGCATCTGTTCCTGACGCCATTGGCGCTGATCTGGCTGTTTCCGCTGTGGATGATGGTGGTGTTCTCGACCATGCCGGACAACGGCATCTTCAGCCCCGGCATCGAGCTTTTGCCGCACGGCAATTTCATCGACAATTTCAACAATCTGCAGCGTGACACGAACTTCGTCGGCGCCATCGGCATTTCGGTCTCGGTGGCGGTGACCTACACAATCCTGTCGGTGCTGCTGACGTCGATGGCCGGCTGGGCGCTGGCCCGCTACCAGTTCTTCGGTAAGGGCGTGGTTGTCGCCATCATCCTCGGCACCATAACGCTGCCTTATGCGGTCGTGCTGATCCCGCAATTCATCATGGTGGCGCGCGACTTCAAGCTCGCCAACACCTGGGTGGCGCTGATCGTGCCGCCGCTGTTCAATTCGCTCGGCGTGCTGTTCATGCGGCAGAGTTTTTCAATGATGCCGGACGACCTCTTCGATGCTGCGCGCGTCGAAGGCGTCAAGGAATGGCGCATCTTCCTCTTCGTCGCGCTGCCTTTGACGCGGCCGATGCTGGCCGCACTCGCCATCATCCTGTTCCTCGCCTCCTGGAACAATTATCTGTGGCCGCTTTTGATCAACAGCCAACCCGGTTCGATGACGGCGCCGGTGGCGCTCGGCACGCTGATCGGCCTCACCAAGGTGTCATGGGGCGGCATCATGGCGGGCGCGGTGATGCTGACGGTGCCGATGCTCGTCGTCTTCGTGCTGCTGCAGCGCCATTTCATCGCCGGCATCGCCGCCGGCGCGGTCAAGTAAGGGGCAGCATGGCAACGGTCACGCTCAACAATGTCGTCAAGCGCTTCGGTGTCTTCGAGGTCGTCCATGGCGCCAGCATCGACATCAAGGACGGCGAGTTCGTCGTCTTCGTCGGGCCCTCCGGCTGCGGAAAATCGACGCTGCTCAGGATGATCGCCGGGCTCGAGGACATCAGCGGCGGCGAGATCGCCATCGGCGGCAAGGTGGTCAACGATGTCGAGCCGGCCGACCGTGGCATCGCCATGGTGTTCCAGTCCTACGCACTCTATCCGCATATGAGCGTCGAACAGAACCTCTCTTTCGGCTTGCGCATGACCGGCAATCCAAAGGCCGACACCGAACGGCGGGTGAAGCGGGCGGCCGAGATCCTGCGCATCAGCGAATTGATGGACAGGCGCCCGAAAAAACTCTCCGGCGGACAGCGCCAGCGCGTCGCCATCGGCCGCGCCATCGTGCGCGAACCGCAGGTGTTCCTGTTCGACGAGCCGCTCTCCAACCTCGACGCCGAATTGCGCGTCCAGATGCGCGTCGAGATCTCCCGGCTGCACAAGGAGCTCGGCACGACAATGGTCTATGTCACGCACGACCAGACCGAGGCGATGACGCTCGCCGACAGGATCGTCGTGATGCGCGCCGGCCATATCGAGCAGATCGGCCGCCCGCTCGATCTCTACGACAACCCCGACAATCAGTTCGTCGCGGGCTTTGTCGGCTCGCCGAAGATGAACTTCATCAAAGGCCGGGTCGTCGGGCACGATGCGCGTGGTGTCGTGGTCGAGCTGGCGGGTCAGGAGAAGACCTGCATCACGCAACCGCTGACCGGCGCTGCACCTGAAATGGGCAGCCCAAAAATCGGCAGCAAGGTCATTGTCGGCGTGCGGCCCGAACATTTCGGCAATGCCGGAGAGGGCGACGCCGACCTCGTGGTTGCCATCGACGTGGTCGAGCACCTGGGCGGCACAAGTTTCCTCTACGCCAGAACGGCCAACGGTGACGACGTGGTGATCCAGCGCGACGCGACGAAGGTTCCCGACACATCAGAGATCACCGTTTCCATCCGCAAATCCTACCTGTTCGACGAAAAAGGACTGCGGCTGCGCTGACCGCCGGCCCTTTCCAGCCTTCAAGGAGAATGACAATGACTGCAACCACGCCCATTCGCTGGGGCATCCTCGGCCCGGGCAGCATCGCCCAGTCCTTTGCCGGTGGCGTGGCCGCTTCGCGCACCGGAAAGCTGGTCGCCATCGGCGCGCGAAATCCCGCCAAGCCCGGCCTCGCCGAGAGTTTTCCCGGCGCCCGCATTCTCGACGGCTACGACGCGCTGCTCGCCGATCCCGACATCGATGCCATCTACATTTCGATACCGCATCCCGGTCATGCGCAATGGGCGATCAAGGCGGCCGAGGCCGGAAAGCATGTGCTGTGCGAAAAGCCGCTTGCGCTGACCGCCTTCGAAGCCGATGCCATGATGCACGCCGCACGCAAGGCCGGCACATTCCTCGGCGAAGCCTTCATGTACCGGCTGCACCCGCAGACCAAGAAGCTGGTCGAACTGATCAGGTCAGGTATCATCGGCGACATCAGGATGATCAAATCGAGCTTCGGCTTCGCCATGCCGGGCTTCATGCCGCAGCACCGGCTCTATGCCAACGATCTCGCCGGCGGCGGCATTCTCGACGTTGGCGGCTATCCCGTCTCGATGGTTCGGCTGATTGCCGGTGCGGCCGTCGGAAAGCCATTCAGCGAGCCGGACAAGGTGGTCGGCACCGCCCATCTGGGCCAGTCCGGCGTCGACGAATGGGCGTCCGCGCTGCTGCATTTCCCAGGCGGCATTGTCGCCGAAGTCTCCTGCAGCATTTCGCTCAACCAGGACAATGTGCTGCGCGTCCTGGGCACAAAGGGCCGTATCGAAGTGCCGGACTTCTGGTTCGCCGGCGGCAACCGCGACGTCGGCCTCGGCCGGATCGACATCATCGCATCCACCGGCGCGCGCCAGACCATCAGCGTCGACGAGAAGCGCCATGTCTATTCCTTCGAGGTCGACGCAGCCGGTGAGGCGATCCGAGCCGGCGGCCAAGAATTCGCCTGGCCGGGCATGGCATGGGCGGAAAGCCTCGGCACCTTGCGCGTGCTGGACAAATGGCGGGCGGCAGCCGGCCTGGAATACGGGATCGAGAAAGCCGCGCAGCGCACCAACACCATCTCCGGCCGGCCTTTGCGGTCCGGCGGCACGGCGATCGCCAAGCGCACCATTCCCGGCCTGTCGAAGTCGGCATCGGTGGTGGCGCTCGGCTTCGAGGATTTCCGTACCTTTTCCTCAGGCTCGATCCTGCTCGATGCCTTTTTCGAGGCCGGCGGCAATCTCTTCGACACCGGCTATGTCTATGGCGGGGGCTATACCGAGAAGCTGCTTGGCGAGTGGTTGAAAAACCGTGGCGTGCGCGCGCAATCGGTGGTCATCGCCAAGGGCGCGCACTCGCCGCTGTGCTATCCCGATGTGATCGGCAAGCAGCTCGACCAGTCGCTCGAACGCCTGCAGACCGACCACGTCGATGTCTACTTCATGCACCGCGACAATCCCGATGTGCCGGTCGGCGAATTCGTCGATGCGATGGATCGTGAGGTCAAGGCCGGCCGCATCCGCGGCCCGTTCGGCGGCTCGAATTGGACGATGGAACGCATGGATGAGGCAATTGCCTATGCCGAGCGTACCGGCAAGCAAAAGCCCGGCGCGCTGTCCAACAATTTCTCGCTGGCTGAAATGCTGGAGCCGATCTGGGCAGGCTGCGTCACGTCCTCCAGGGATCCATGGAAGGCCTGGCTGACATCCAGGCAGATGCCGAATTTCGCCTGGTCGAGTCAGGGGCGCGGCTTCTTCACCGATCGCGCAGGTCGGGACAAGCAAGACAATGAGGAACTGGTGCGGGTCTGGTACTCCGAGCGGAATTTCGGCCGCCGCGACCGGGCGGTCGAACTTGCCGCGAGACTGGGCAAGAGCCCGATTCATATTGCGCTGGCCTATGTGCTCGCTCAGCCCTTCCCATCCATCCCGCTGATCGGGCCACGCACGCTGGATGAGCTGGACGACAGCCTGCGCGCTCTCGACATCACGCTGTCGCAAGCCGATCTCGAATGGCTGGATGGCGGCAGTCGGCGCGCTGCCTAGCTGGCTGCCTTTTTAACCGTCGCGGCGTCAGGTCTCGTCATCAGGCGCCCTGACGCCACGCCTGGCCGGTGTCCGCAAATTGGCATACATGCCGGTGGTGCGGAATTGGCTCGGCGTGATGCCGTAGCAGCGGCGGAAGACTTTTGAAAAATAGTTCGCGTCCTCGAAGCCGCACAGGATGGCGACCTCCTTCACCGGCAGAAAATCCGCCTTGGTCAGCAGCTTCGCCGCGCGTTGCAGACGCTGCTGCAGCACGAACTCGGCAGGCGGCAAGCCTTCGCTTTCAGCAAAACAGCGTGAGAAATGGGCCCGGCTGAGGCCGCTGATCTGGACCAGGTCCGCCACCGGCAGCGGCCCGTCGAGATTGGCGTTGATGTGATCGATGACCGGCTGCATGGCGCTCTGTTTTTCGGCAAAGGCATGGGAGCCGAAGACATCGTCATAGAGCGCCATCGCAGCCTCATAGGCGACCGCCGAAGCAGCACCCGGCGAAGCGGCCCCTTTGATCAGGCGCAGGCTGCAATCGGCAAGATGATCGATCGTCGCCGGCTGCAGCCGAAATACCGGACCCGAGACGCTGAGGATCGACTTGTGGATGCGCAGCGCCTCCTCGCCGTTCATCGAAATCCAGAAATATTCCCAGCGCTCATCCTCGGCCAGCCAGTAGCGGTGGTTGTGCGGCACCAGCACCAGCAATGTGTCGTTCTTCTGCAGGCGGTAATTGCGGTTCTCGTAGCGCAGCCGGCCGGTTCCGCTGATCGTGTGTTGGAGCACGGTGAACGGCGTCTGGCCGCGCCTGCGCCCATCCCAGTCGTAGATCTCGTCCTCGCGCACTTCATGCCCGTGCTCGTCGGCATGGCGTGCAGGCGCTGGCGGCCGCGCGGCAGCGAGATCGTGCGCATGGACTGTCCGTTGTTTATCAAATCCTGCAGCACAAAATTACCCTTGAAAGCATAATCCTTCTCTGGTCGCGCTCGCGAATAAGCGCATAATCGCCGTCGAAAAGCGAGAGAGATCCGCAGTCGAGGAGCGGACAGGGAGGTTGGCGAGCCGGTTTCCGGCTTGTCCTGCACACATGCCACGGCATGTGGCAACAGCTTCCCATTGTCATTCCTTGCCTGCAATTCGAAATGGAATGAGGTGCGGCTGGTGAGTTTCAAAATCGCTATCATCGGTGCCGGCAGCGTCGGCTTCACCAAGAAATTGTTCACCGACATCCTGTGCGTGCCCGAATTCAAGGACATCGAATTTGCGCTCACCGATGTAAGCGAGCACAACCTTCAGATGATCAAGGCGATCCTCGACAGGATCGTCGAGGCAAACAGGTTGCCGACCAGGGTGACGGCGACGACCGACCGCCGCAAGGCGCTCGAAGGCGCACGCTACGTCATCAGTTGCGTGAGGGTCGGCGGTCTCGAAGCCTATGCCGACGATATCCGCATTCCCCTGAAATACGGCATCGACCAATGCGTCGGCGATACGATCTGCGCCGGCGGCATTCTCTATGGACAGCGCAACATCCCGGTGATCCTGGATTTCTGCAAGGACATGCGCGAGGTCGCCGAGACGAACGTCAAATTCCTGAACTACGCCAACCCGATGGCGATGAACACCTGGGCGGCGATCGAATACGGCAAGGTCGACACTGTCGGGCTCTGCCACGGCGTCCAGCACGGCGCCGAACAGATCGCCGAGGTGCTGGGCGCCAAGTCCACGCAGGAACTCGACTATGTCTGTTCCGGCATCAACCACCAGACCTGGTTCATCGACCTGCGCCTGAACGGCCGCCCCATCGGCAAGGACGAACTGGTGGCTGCCTTCGAGGCGCATCCCGTCTATTCCAGGCAGGAGAAACTGCGCATCGACGTTCTGAAGCGCTTCGGCGTCTACTCGACCGAGAGCAACGGCCATCTTTCCGAATATCTGCCCTGGTACCGCAAACGTCCCGACGAGATCACGCGCTGGATCGATATGTCCGACTGGATTCACGGCGAGACAGGCGGCTATCTCCGCTACTCCACCGAAACCCGCAACTGGTTCGAGACGGAATATCCGCAGTTCCTCGAAGCGGCATCAAAGCCGATCGACCAGGCGAAGCGCTCCAACGAGCATGCCAGCCACATATTGGAGGCGCTGGAGACCAACCGGGTCTATCGCGGCCACTTCAACGTCAAGAACAATGGCGTGATCACCAACCTGCCACAGGATGCCATCATCGAGTCGCCCGGCTTCGTCGACCGTTTTGGCATCAACATGGCCGCCGGCATCACGTTGCCGGAGGCCTGCGCCGCCACCTGCATCGCTTCGATCAACGTCCAGCGCATGTCGGTGCATGCCGCGATATCAGGCGACATCGATCTTCTGAAGCTCGCCGTGCTGCATGACCCGCTGGTCGGCGCGGTTTCGACGCCGGAGGAAGTCTGGCAGATGGTCGACGAAATGGTCGTCGCCCAGGCGGCCTGGCTGCCGCAATATGCCCATGCGGTTCCGGCGGCCAGGGAGCGGCTGTCGACATCCCAGGTGAAGACCCGCGAGTGGGCGGGCGCCGCACGGCGCAGCGTTCGCTCGATCGAGGAATTACGCGCCGAAAAAGCCGCGCTGAAGCAAGCCGGCTGAGACGAGCCGGCTGAGACGGGCCGGCTGAGACGGGCCGGCTGGAATTCATGCGGTGATGGTGGATCCATGGG
>NZ_RZOL01000319.1:0-7247 GCF_004022985.1 Mesorhizobium sp. M7A.F.Ca.ET.027.02.1.1
TTCTGCTTGAGCGGTGCGGCGATGATGCTGGCAATGGTGCGGCGCGGGTTGAGCGAGGACATCGGATCTTGAAAAATCATCTGAAGGTTGCGGCGCAGCGGCCGCAGCTCCGCTTCCGGCAGATGGGTGATGTCGCGACCGTCGAAAGTGACGCTGCCGGCGTTGGGCTCCAGCAGGCGCACCAAGGCGCGGCCGAGCGTCGACTTGCCGGAACCGGATTCGCCGACAATGCCGGTCACCGAGCCCTTGGGCAGGTCGAAATCCAGGCCCTTCAGGATTTCGACCAATGGCGCGCGGCCGATCAGTGGCTTGCGCGTCATGTCGGGCAGCGCGACCTTCAGCCCGCGCACGGAGAACAACGGTTCAACCATGCGGCCGCCTCCAGGCTTGGTCTGCGGCAGCAATCTCTGAAGCAAGCCCGGCTAGCACCGCCTCGTCCACCGGCTTCAGCGAGGCGAAAGGATCGGTGTAGCGTGGCGTCGCCGCCATCAGCGCTCGCGTGTAGGGGTGCTGCGGTGCTGCGAAGAGGGCCGCCGTGTCGGCCTCCTCCACCACCTTGCCGGCATAAAGCACCGAGACCCTCTGGCTGATCTTGGCGACGACGCCGAGATCATGGGTGACGAACAGGATCGCCGTGCCATGCTCGAGCTGCAACTGCACGATCAGCCGCAGGATTTGTTTTTGCACGGTCACATCAAGCGCCGTGGTCGGCTCGTCGGCGACGATCAGCCTTGGCTCCGCGGCGAAGGCGGCAGCGATCAGCACGCGCTGGCGCATGCCGCCGGAAAGTTCGTGCGGATAGCTCTTCAGCACGCGGTCGGGATCGCGGATTTGCACCTCGTCCAGCAATTGCCGGATGCGGGTATCGGCCTTCTCGCCACTCCAGCCGAGGATGCGCACCAGCCGGTCGGTCATCTGCGAGCCGATGCGCCGCGACGGGTTGAGCGCGGTCAGCGGGTCCTGCGGGATCAGCGCCGTGCGCGCCCCGATCAGCGTGCGTCGTGCCTTGGGTTGCAATTTGCCGAGGTCTTCACCCTCGAGCAGCATGTCGCCTTCGACAATGCGCACGCTCGACGGCAGCACACCGAGCACCGCCTTGCCGATCATCGTCTTGCCAGCGCCGCTCTCGCCGACCAGCGCGCGCACTTCGCCGGGCTGAACGGAGAGCGACACCGAGCGCAGCACGCGCTGGCCGTTGGGCAGCACCGCACTCAGATCCCTGATGTCGAGGCAGGCGCTCATCGCAGCACCGGATCGAAACGCGTCTTCAGCGCCTCGCCGAACTGGCTGAACGACAGCACGGTCAGGATCAGCGTGATCAGCGGAAACACCAGCACCCACCAGGCCTGATGGATCGACAGCCGGCCCTCGGCGATGATGCCGCCCCAGGTCGGATCGTCGGTCGAGATCGACAGATTGACGAAGGACAGGATCGCCTCGACGATGACGGCGATGCCCATTTCCAGCGACAGCAGCGCGACGATCGACGGCACCACATTGGGCAGCACTTCGCGCAGCATGATGCCGATGCGGCCGTAGCCGGCAATGCGGGCATTCTCGACATAGTCCATGCGCGACTGACCCATCGTCTCGGCACGGATCACCCGGCAGAAACGCGTCCAGTCGATGATGGCGATGGCCAGGATGACGGAACTCAAGCCCGTGCCGAGCACCGCCACCAGCAATATGGCAAACAGCACCGGCGGAAACGCCATCCAGACATCGACGATGCGCGAGATGATGCGGTCGGCCCAACCGCCGAAATAGCCTGCGATCAGGCCTAGCGTCGAACCGACCACGCAGGCGGCGATGGCTGCGGCGAATGCGACGATGAAGGCGATGCGGCCGCCGAAGATCAGCCTCGACAACAGATCGCGGCCGAGGCTGTCGGTGCCGAGCCAATAGCCGGGTTCGGCTCCATTCATCCAGAATGGCGGCAGTCGTTCCAGCATCAAATCCTGTGCCAGCGGATCCTGGGGCGCGACAAGCGGACCGAAGATCGCGGCCAACAGCGCCAGCAGCAGCCAGCCGCCGGCCAGCCACAGGCGTGGCGACACACCTCGCCTTCGAGCACGGCCCTCATCCATGGCGCAGCCTCGGATTGAGCAGCGCATACATCATGTCGACGCTGAGGTTGATCAGCACGAACAGCAGCGCGAAGACCAGCACGATGCCTTGAATCAAAGGCAGGTCGCGGTTGATGACCGCGTCAATCGCCATATTGCCGAGGCCCTCATAGGAGAACAGCCGTTCGACGATGACGGTGCCGCCGATCAGGAAGGTGAACTGCACGCCGACCAGCGTCAGCGTCGGCAGCGCGGCATTCTTCAGCGCCTCGCGCAGGATGACCTGCGTTTCCGAAAACCCCTTGACCCGCGCCAGCACGACATAGTCGAGGTCGAGCACTTCCTTCAGCGACTGTTTCAGCAGCTGCGAGATGATTGCTGCCAGCGGCAGCGCCAGCGCCACGGCCGGCATCAGCATGTGCTTCAGCAGATCCCAGGTGAGGTCGAGGCGCAGGCGCAACAGGCTCTCGAACAGATAGAACTGGGTCACGAAGGGCAGGTCCAGTTGCGGCGACACCCGCCCGGAAATGTCGAAGATCGGCACCAGCACGCCGAACAGCAGGATCAGCACCAGGCCCCACAGGAAATCGGGAATCGAAAGCGCCGCGCCGCTGGCGATGTCGATGCCGGTCTCGACCGCCGTGCCGCGTTCGCGCGCGCCGATGATCGCCGTCGTGCCGCCGATCGCCACCGCCATCACAAGTGCGACGATGGCGAGTTCCAGCGTCGCCGGCAGCCGGTTGAAGACGAGGCCCAGCACATCCTGCCGCAGCGAAATCGAAGTGCCGAAATCGCCCCGGGCCACGCCCGACAGCCAGATGAAGAATTGCTGGACGATGGTCTTGTCGAGGCCGTAGAGCGCGCGCAGCCGGGCAATGTCGGCATCCGTCGCGCCGGGCGGCAGCATCATGGCGATCGGATCGCCGGGCGCGACGCGGATCACGACAAAGACGACGACGGCCACGCCGAACAGCGTGATCAGCATCGTCAGAAGGCGGATCAGGAATCGTTGCAGGAGCATGTAAATCTTTGCAGGAGCTCGTTGGCTCGTATGCCGGATAGAAATGCGCGCCGTCGCTATGGACGGCGCGCGGCAATTCCAGGCCGATGTCAGGCCGGGGTCATCAGGGCCGGCAGCAGCGCGCCGGACACATGCTGCACCACATTGACGCCCTTGGCATGCACGATCGGCTGCGCATACTGGATCAGCGGCAGCACATAGGCCTGCTCGGCGATGTATTTGTCGACAGCCTTCCAGCCGGCGATGCGCTTGGCCTCGTCCTTTTCGCCCCACAGCGGGTTGATCATGTCGATCAGATCCTGGCTGTCCCACACCGAATGCGGGCTCGGGCCATACATGGCAAAGCCGGTCGAGGTGGTCGGATCGCCGATGGCATTGCCCCAATTGTAGAAGGCGGCCGGCGCAAGCTTGTCGGCGGCGCGCAGTTCGTAGTGCTTGGCGATCTCGTAGACCTCGATCGTCGCCTCGATGCCGACCTTGCGCCACATGCCGACGATCGCCTGGATCATCTCATAGTCCTTGGGCTTGAAGCCCTTGGTCGTCTGGATGGTGAACTTGACCGGCTTTTCCGGCGAATAGCCGGAAGCGGCGAGCAATTCCTTGGCCTTTTCCGGATTGTGCTCGACCTTGATCGACGCGTCGTAGGATGCGTATTCCGGCGTTTCCAGCGTATCGATCGGCTGCCCGTAGCCGCGCAGCAGGCGATCGACCAGCAGCTTCTTGTCGACGGCCATCACGGCGGCCTGGCGGACGTTCTTGTCCAGCATCGCCTCGATGTCGTTGAAGAAGATCATGCCGATGTCGGAAACGTTCTTGCACGAGCCGGCAAGCCCGTCCTTGGCGATCAGCCGGTCATACTCCTCATAGGGAATTTCGAGCGTCACCTGCGAGGAGCCGGATTCGATCTCGGCGACGCGGCTTGCCGCGTCGGCGACGAACTTGATCGTCACATTCTCGAAGGCCGGCTTGCCGCCCCAATAGTTCGGATTGGCCTTGAGCCGCAGGAAGGCGTTGCGCTCGAACTTTTCCACCATGTAGGGGCCGGTGCCGATCGGCGCCTTCTCGAAACCTTCGGCGCCGACCTTCTCGTAGTAGGCCTTCGGCATGATGTAGCCGGTCAGGAACGACATCCATTTGAAATAGACCGGGTCGAACTGCACGACGTCGCCCGTGATTTTGTTGCCGTCGATCTTGAAGTTGTTGACGTTCTTCCAGACGAACTGGATCGGGTTGCCGGTCTTTTCGTCGCCTGCCCGCTGCAGCGACCAGACGACGTCCTCGGCCGTGAACGGCGAGCCGTCATGCCAGGTCACGCCTTCGCGCACCGTCATCATGATCTTGGTGCGGTCGTCGTTCCAGCCCCATTCGGTGAGCAGGCCAGGCGCGAAGGACAAATCGGGCTTCTGCGGGATGAACTGGTCGAACACCGACTGGTAAAGCCCCTGGATGGTCGGGTTGACGGCCGACGGGCCGGTGGTCGGATCCCAGGATGGCAGGTTGACGTTGTAGGCGATGGTCAGTTCGCCGGCCGCTGCCTTGGCGATCTGCGGCAGGCCGACGGCGGCCGCCCCGAGTGCCGCGGCGCTGTATCCCAGCAATTCACGTCTGTTGATTGTCATGGTCGTTCCCCTTGTTGGTTTTGTTTCTGCGCGGCGTCTTCAGGTCATTGGTTCAGGCTTCTTGGGCAGCAGCGCCTTGCCCCTTGCAGCCTCAAGGAAATCCTCGGCTCCTACCTCCCGCCAAGCTGTTGTGCGAGCATGAAGCCCGACGCCGCACCGGTGCCGGCGCCCGGCCATGTCGCGGCTCCAGTGAGGTGCAGATGCGCCACCGGCGTGTTCCAGCCGGCATAGCCGCGCGCTGGGCGGAACAGGAAGTTCTGCGCCAGATGATGGCTGCCGCAGACCTGGTCGCCGCCGATGAGGTTCGGGTTTTCACGCTCGAGATCGATAGGCGAGAACACCGCTCGACCCAGGATCTTGTTTCGCAGGCCGGGTGCGTAGGTCTCGATGATGTCGAGGACGCGGTCGGCGTAGACGTCCTTCACCTTGTCCCAATGGTCCGATGCGATCTTGCCGGCGGCATCGCCTGTGATTTCGGCGGGCAGCATGCGCACCTGCACCCACAGCACATGCTTTCCCTGAGGCGCCCGCGACGGGTCGATCGCCGTCGGCTGGCCGACGACCAGCACCGGCTCGTCCGGCAGCATGCCCGCCATCGCCTGCTGATAGGTACGCGACATGGCGTCGAGCGAGGGCGACAGATGCACATAGGCAAACTGCCGAAGCTCCGCTCCGGCGCGCCAATCGGGTAGATCGTCCAGCGCCAGATGGATCATCATCGTGCCCGGTGCGTGGCGGAACTTTTGCATCGCCGAGTCGAAGCCGGCGTCGCCGGAACCATTGGGCAGCAGCTTGCCAGTCAGCGCCTTGGGCGCAACGCCGGCAATGACTGCCCTTGTGGCGGTATGGGTCTCACCGGAAGCAAGCCGCACGCCGGTCGCCCTGCCGGCGGAAACCGTGATCTCGGCCACTTCGGCGCCGGTGACGATCTTGCCTCCAGCAGATGTGACCATGCCCGACAGCGCCTTAATGATGGTGTCGGCGCCGCCTTTGCCCAGCACCATGCCGAAACTCTGGTTGGCCATCGATTCCAGATAGGGGAAGACGGCACCGCCGGCGATGTCGGGCGCGAAGTCGAGATGCATGCCCCAGGTGGCGAGCGTTGCCCTGATATGCGGCGACTCGAAATTCTCCTCCAGCCAGGCGCGGGGCGAGGACAACAGCAGCCGGCCCGTATCGAGCGCCCCGGACATGCCCTTCTTGCGCCACAGGTTCCACGCCGTGCCGGCAAGCGCGCGGGCACTCATCGGCGAACCCAGCAGCCGGAACAGATGCTCGGCCTCCGCCGGGAAGGCGGCGACCAGCCTGCGCCATGTGGCGGCGTCGGCAGCGGAGAAGGCGGCGATGCGCGCGGCGGTCTTTTCCAGATCGTTGCTGACGCCGAACCAGCGTCCGTCGGGGAAGGCGCTGGCGAAACAGTCGGCGACGGGGGCGAACTCCAGCCCCTGCGCTTTCAATTCATTTGCATATTTCCGGTGGAAGCCCGAGCCGGCGAAGAGGCTCAGATTCATCGCACCGAAATCATGGCGGAAGCCGGGAAGGGTGAATTCGCGCGTCTGGACGGCGCCGCCGATTGTTGCACTGCCCTCGAAAATCCCGGTTTTCCAGCCTTTGAGCGCCAAATGCGCGGCGCATGCCAGACTGTTGTGGCCGGCCCCGACAAAGATGGCGTCGAACTCGCTCACGCCTCGTCCCCATTTCCTTTATGCTTAAAGATAATTGCAGATGCATATGTTTTCGTCTAGTAGGATATTAAGGGCCGAGACGAGCCTTGATCATCACACGAAAGAGGGAACTTCAAACCATGGACACGCAAAAACTCCTCGGCGAAGTCGCCAGCCAGCTTCTTTCAGGCGCCATCAAGGTGGTCGACCTGTCGGCGCCGCTCGGGCCGGATACGCCGTTGATCAAGCTGCCGCCGGAACTCGCCGTCGACACGCCGAAGGTCGAGATCCACAATATCTCCCGTTACGACAAGAACGGTCCGTGGTGGGCCTGGAACTGGCTGAAGCTCGGCGAGCATTCCGGCACGCATTTCGACGCGCCGCAGCACTGGATCTCCGGCAAGGATTATCCGGACGGCGCCACCGACACCATTCCGGCGCAGAATTTCGTCGGCCCGGTCAATGTCATCGACTGTTCGAAGGAAGCCGCCGCCGACCACGATTTCCTGCTCACCGTCGACCACATCAAGGCTTGGGAAGCCGAGCATGGCGCGATCAATGCCGGCGAATGGGTGGTGATGCGCACCGACTGGTACAAGCGCAACGGCTCGGAAGCCGAGTTCCTCAACGCCAACGAGACCGGCCCGCACACGCCCGGCCCGACGGCCGAAGCCATCCAGTTCCTGATCAGCAAGGACATCAAGGGCTGGGGCTCGGAGACGATCGGCACGGATGCCGGCAAGGCCGGCGGCATGGAGCCGCCATTCCCGGCGCACACGCTGATGCACAAGGCCAACCGCTACGGTCTCGCCAGCCTCTGCAATCTCGACCAGCTGCCGCCGAAGGGCGCCATCCTGATCGCGGCGCCGCTCAAGAT
>NZ_RZOL01000031.1:0-29194 GCF_004022985.1 Mesorhizobium sp. M7A.F.Ca.ET.027.02.1.1
GTCATGTTCGGCGCTATCGAAGGTGACCGAGAAGGTCCTGAGGCCACCCGGCGCCATGCCCGCCGCCAGCGCCGATGTGATGGAGGAATCGAGGCCGCCAGAGAGATAGGCGCCGACTGGCACATCGGCGCGCATGCGGATCCGGGTCGCCTCCGTCAGGAGGGCGCGCAGTTCCTCGGCCGCGGCACGCTCGTCCCGGTGCCGGGGCGGCGCGTCCCGGTCGGGATACTCCAGACTCCAGTAGGGCCGCGTCGAGACGCTGCCTTCTTGCACGATCATCAGGCTTGCGGGTTCGAGTTCGTAGATATTGCGGAAGGCCGTGCGCGGCGCGATCGGGGCCCAGAGCGTGAAGATCTGGTCGAGTGCGACCGGATCAATCTCGGCCGCGACGTCCGGGGCCTGGAGGAGCGCCTTGATCTCCGAGGCGAAGTAAAGCCGTTCGCCCTGCCTTGTATAGAAGAGCGGCCGGACCCCCATGCGGTCGCGCGCCAGAACCATGCGGCGGCGGCGGCCGTCCCAGAGCGCAAAGGCGAAATCGCCATTGAGCGCGGAGACGCAATCCTCCCCCATCTCGTCATAGAGATGCAGGATCACTTCGGTGTCGCTGGCTGTCCGGAAATGGCGGCCTTTCGCGCGAAGCTGCTCGCGCAGTTCCACATAGTTGAAGATCTCGCCGTTGAAGGCGATCGTCAGATCGCCCGTCGCATCGGACATGGGCTGCTGGCCGTCCCCCAGGCCGACGATGGACAGCCGCGCATGGCCGAGGCCGGCCGCCTTTGTGGTGAAGAATCCCTGCTCATCGGGGCCGCGATGCGCAATGGCAGCCGTCATCCTTCCAAGGAGCGCCCTCCCATCCCGGACAGTGCCGAAATAACCGCTAAAACCGCACATGCCGAGATATTTCCAAGTCCACCAGCGCGGCTCGGACTATAGCCGCCAAAATACCGGTAGGTGTTAAACATCTGGGACTATTCATGAGAATGGTAAATTTTGAGCGGCCGCCGACGGCTGATTTCTTGCGTGAGCATTGGATCTGCCGCGAGATGAGGGCAATGACGCCCTTCGGCGACATAGTCGCCACTGACGGTCAGCTTGCTTCCGAGGCTGCCGGCGATGCCCACAGTCCCGGCATTGGTCAGCCCGACAATGGCTTGGGAAGTGCCGGCGAGATCGAGCGTCGCGCCCGCCGCGACCGAGAATTGCGAGGCGGAACTGAACGTGTTGGCCGCGCCTGCGGCGAGCGTGCCGCCATTGACCGAAGTGGCGCTGGCGAAAGCCGAGTTGTCCGAAGTCAGAACCACTGTCCCCAAGCCGTCCTTGACGAAATCGCCGTACCCGAGAGCGCGCCGGCATAGCTCACATTAGCTGTCAGGTCGAAGGTGAACGAGGCGCCCGCTCCGATCGAGACATCGCCGCCTAGCGCTCGGCCGCCGAGATGACGCCGCCTTGGTCGACGGTCCAGTCCAGCAGCGACGTGCCTGAAAGGGTCAGCGTGCCGGCGCCATCCTTCACCATCGCAAATGACTCCACATCAAGGGATGCATTGGGACGCACCGGCATAGGCCCCATCGATTTTATTGATCTTTTTGCCGTCTTTAAGAGGGCTGGTAGCGGGAGAGGGAAACGCCGATACTCTCCACAAGCTATTGTATTTAAACGTCTTTCTTTCCTGCAAAGGTACCAAGAAGGTACCGCCACTATGCACCATTGTTAGGCCGCGAGCCATCCATTTCTACGGATGAAAACGTCTGCTTGTCTGGATGGCAGCTTATTAGAATATGCTCGATGCGATCGAAGAAATGAGACCGGGCTTTCACGGACTCGTTGGGGATGAGGCCTTCGCTGCGTCTGGCTCTTCCAAAGCGCCAGCCATATCCAGCCAATAGCGGCGGTGCTCGTTGGTGAAGTAAATCTTTGTAGCCTTGCCCGAAATGGCATTGACCACAGATGCCACACCACCCTCTAGCCAGATACTGCCATCCGGATTGCATATTGCTTGTGGGACCCAAGCCGATTGTAGGGCAGCGGCTATCTGCACTCGGCTAAATTGAGTGCCGATCAGTTCGTGATTTACACGTGATAATATCAGTAGATTGCCGGCATGACGCAACCCGTTGGTTGACACCTTATCAGGGTGGTGCGCTTCAATTAGCATGCTCCGGTTCTCCGCGAATTCCACGTAGCTCCGCGCCGGAGCCAGCACCTCTGGGCTAAATTTTGCTAGTTCGATTTGGCAGTGAAAGGCGTAGTGCTTCGCCTTGAGTTCCCGCCTTTGCACGCTCTCAGCCGTCACTTCCGGTCGGCTAGATGCTAGCCTATCGCTTCTTTCGCGTTTCTCGCCACCTGACCCTGTATACAATGGGCCGGGCTTTGGCTGGTTGCGAGATAGATCGGGGCTGCCGCCAGGGTGCCTACGAGTAGCCTCAGCGACATCTTCGCTTCCGCTGTGATCTCTGCTTCCACTATGATCTTCGCTTCCCTTGTAGTCTTCGCTCTCGTCGTGGTCCTCATGAAAGTCCTGGGCATCTTCACGGCCCCTGTAGTCCCGGGTGCTGGTAGTCAAAGCCGCCTTCAAGATGGCGGGCATATATCGCGGCCGAGGATGCACAAAGATTAAATCGGCCATGGCTTTCATGAGCAGATCATCAGGATTGGCACCAGCATCAAGCCAAATCTCCTCGGGCAGAACTGCCCAGTGGTGGCGAGGGTGAAACGTTCGGCGTGCGATGCGAAATTCCGTTCGGAGGCCGGTGGCTATCGTGATCTTTTTGATTGCCGCCAAGCGCCGTTGGAACTGAGGCTCGATGAGTGACTGCGATACGTCAAGTTCCTGCAGCTGTTTGCGGAAACGCCGCCCGGCCGAGTTCGAGGTGAGCATGCGCGCTACCTCAAGGAAGCCACTGGGTGCCAGCGCAATCTGAGTGCCTGACGCTGACAGAGGACCTTTGGTAACGGCGGACAATGGCGGGATGCCCCATTCCCGGAGCTGGTCAGCAACCGGCGTAGAGCACGCCTGAACGCTATGGATCGCCAACAGCCTATCAAAGGGCGGCTTGGCTGTGCGGATCTCATCCGCGAGTGCGGGAAAGTCGTTCAGCAGTGCTATTCGCCTTGCTTCTGAAATCGTAAGCAACCTTATTCCAGATCCTGCTTCCACCGGGATGCAAGCCACCTCTGGCGGTTGCAAGCGCCAAGCTCCAACTCCTTGTTTGTGCGCGAGATGGCGAATTACTTGATCGAGGTGACGTCCCACGGTCTGTGGAGATTGCGCATTTAGCCATACGAAGAATGCGCGAGACGTATCGGGATCTGGTAGGCTCTTGATGACACCGGCTGATCGGTAAAGGTCTTGAGCGTCATCCGGTAGGCCGGCGGCGCTGATAACTCGCTTCCATTCGCCCCAGTAATCTCCCGCATTTCCTTTGAAAGCTAAATTGGCAGCAGCGTATAGCTCGCTGTCTACCGGGATGCATGGTGTCATGCGAAGCACGGCTGCAATGGCAGGATCGGACCCGGCAGTGGCAACCCGCAGGCGGGCAAGGAGATTTTGCGTTCGAGCGCCATCTTCTCTCAATGCATTCAACGCCATCAACGCCGTCGGTTTTGCCAGAGGGGGGAATAGGTCATCCAGAGAGATTTCGGAGCGCACAATGATGGCATCGTCCATTAGCTTCAAATGGGCAACATCCCACGTTTCGCGGACAAGTTCAGAGGTCCGCCGCAGTCGTCCAGTCCGGTCAAGTGCCAAGGTATCCGCGGTGATGGATCGTAGCGCCTGCGCCATGCGGCGGGAGCCGGATAGAACGGCAAGGCCAGCTTCAAATCTACCAAACTCATGCTGCTGGCTACTTGTGAGCGGACAGTCAGTGGGAAAGCTGGCGATCTGCCCCTTGTAATAGGCGGATATCTCATCAGGATTGGGCTCAGTTCGCAGTCGGATGGGGATCTTTTTAGCAGTCTTACAAAGGCGCGCTACCTCCCGGCTAGGCCGCTGAAGCTGCTCCCCAAATATGCGGCCCAACTCTGTTTCCGGTTGGCAAAGGCTTTCGAAAAGTTGCAGCGTGCCGTCTGTAGTGGGCCAGATCGGAAGCGCTTTTAAGAGGGGCCAGTCTGCTAGGACGATCTCATCCGCATGCTTCGTTATCCAGTCAAAAAAGCGCCGCCTGATAGTCAATGAACGTTCGGGCAAATTTCCTTCCGCCAGCATGTTGCGAAATGCGTAGTTTTGTAACTTCCAACCTTCCAATCTGAAGACCGCATGATTACGCAGATCAGGATGGATCACCGGTGGAAGTTCAACTCCCATGAGACCACTTGGGAGGGACACGCCACGCTTCAGCTTCGGAAAGGGGTGAAGGGAACCTTGACCGTCTGGCAAATGGATCCCTTGAGAGGAAGCGCGGTTTTTTTGCTCCGCCTTCGTCAATATGGGTAACAGTGCGTCGAGGTGCGCGGTTGCGACGTCCGCTTGGCCCAAAATTCTGCGCCACTCCCGCTCACTAGCCCACGGAAACCACTCGCCGTTTGGACCGCTGATGCGCTCAAGAACATGCTGCTCGTCAAAGCGAAGATGGTCAACCTTCCACCCTGTGCATACACCGTCCGCTAGCAGCCCCACAATCGGGCCTGGTGTCTTAGAGTCGAGAAGAATTGAAGTGGACGGACAAACGTGCGCGAGTGCAGATGCCCATGTCGAAGTTTCGGACCTGTATGTAGGAATAACCAGCCGGCGCTTCTTTGGCCATGCAATCGGATGACCTTTCCGATCGATAGCCGGAAGGGCGCGCGCCGCCAGAAGCTTTCCAACAATTGAGGTCAAGCGGGTCCTGTCGGTCAGACCCGCTACAAGTTGCAACCCGGTCGCACGGTGTCGCGGTAGAACTACGTCTTTAAGGACCGTCGCCGCTAAGTCGTCACAGGCGGCGATAAGAGCCTCATTCCAAGCCTTGGATTGCGGACCAAGCTCGTGTCTCTCAGTGTCGGACACAAAGGGACCTGAATAGTGAATCGCCGATCCAGTAGATGCTGAGGTGCCGTCACCCGGATAACCGACCGGATAACGCAATTTTCCGGTAGCTGGTCGCAGCCGTCCAGAGCCATCAACGTTCCATGCTGCTTCTATCACCAGCCCGGCGTTTGTGAACATGGGGTTGCTGCGCAACATGTACATATTCGCTTGAAAGAATCGGGGCTTTTGCTCAAATCCATCCGGCGCCCAGACCGAAAGCACCCCTTGCTCACGTGCTGCTACCTTTGTTTCGCTGGCGCCATTCGAGCGTAAGCATTCGCGAGTGAACACTATGTGGCCGCCTTCCCGTCGCGGACGCGACGAGCGGAATGAGAGCGTAACGGATCCCAACGTGTGATGGGTCAGTTCCAGAGTGTATGTTTCGAGAATGCTTGGCCTTACAATGCCGAGAAGACGTTGAGGGAGAGTGGCAACAGCCTCGCGGTAAATACTATCAACATGCGCGTCGTCGATTGAGGGAAAGGTGATTGCCTCGCCGTGCGGCGCAACAAAGGGCTTCCGACGGTACGCAACTTCGATCTGAGTACCCTGCGACGGCGCGCTTGGATCATCGCGAGGCGGAATACGGACCCCAGGATAGGCTGGTCTATCGTGCCCGTTCGCGAACAAGGTTTGTAAGATTTGCCTTCCGGCTGAGCGCACTAGGACATCATCGCCGAGGGTAAAGCACGCTTTTAGGCCGTGGTTCTTAATACCGAACAGTCCTACTTTGGCTTTAACAGTGTGCCCAGCGCCCTTGAGCTTGCGGAGTCTGTCCCAGCCCTCACTATCAACTGGTTCACCTCTACCTGTGCATACAAGCCGATCGGCCTCAAAACGTATCTCCGTTCTTGGCGACTTGGCGTCGAGTTCATTTACAATCAGCTCTACCAGCAGGTCATCACCGTGCAGGCCGTTTAAGAATTGCCAGAACTCAGGGGCCTGATCCGTCTCAAGAACGAATTGTTCGGCATCCGATTGATGGTGGGGCTCTGGCTGCATACTAAGCTCTCCCAAAAAAAGGCAGACTAGCCTTTTCTATTGGCGGACATACAGAAATTTGGAGCTTGGCCAAGCAGCCGCATGGTAGAGGTCGCCCAGAAAAACATCATGCGATGTCGACCGTGGCGACCACTTCGAGAGAGGCACGATCCATTCTTCCGTGCGCGAGAGTTCGAAAATAATGTGTCCTACACTTGCTGGCGCTGCTATTCATCCTCCGACCGTGGGCGGGAGAATTGGCCGTGAAAATCCTGAAAAGGATAAGATCTTAGATCGCCGTAGCTCGGATAGAGCGACAGAGCTATTTGATATATCACTAGTACAACGTCCAGAAAAAATTTGTTAAAATCGATATCAGTCTCAAGCTCATGTGCGTATTCGTTTCTTTGACGTTTCAATCTAATTAGTCTCTTTGCCGAAGCAGCAAGAACCCGTTCGTAGGGAACTCCAAAAGCTTTTACAAATCCTTTTCTTGCTTGCAGAACCTGTGTGCGGTCGGAGATGTTTGCGTCTCCATAGACCTTATTGTGCCAGGACTGCCTTGCGGTCAAACTGTTAGGTGACACGATGTGGGCGCAAGCGTCTCCGAACGCTTCCATGATTGTGAATACGTACGAAGCTGAGGCGGCGTCGAAAGGGTACCAATCGAGCTCCGCCGACAAGGTCTCAGGCGCAAGATCAACGTCATCAAGATAATCGGTACCCAAAAGCTGATCGTAGCGTTTCGAAAGCGACTTGCGTGACAGGATCAGGCCGGATCCGCGAACTGGATATCCACTCTCGTGCATGAGGACTTCGAGTTCGGATCGCCCCTGAAATTCTGTAGCCCTCCTCAAAACATATTTCGTTCCGTCGTGTGAAGCCTTAAACGTTAGCAGCGTTTTCATCGTTCGCTGCAGCGTGTAAGATATGTCTGATCGTTGCTCTTGATTTAGCCGCATGCTTCCGCCCCTCCGTAAAGACTGAGTTCTCCCAGCATCAAACCAAGTGCCGACCCGTGATCGAATAGTTTGCCCAGTAACATTAGCTGGCCCGGTGCCGAAGATTTGCCTCATCGCCACTCAGCTAGGCAAGCGGCGAGAAGTTCGGACAAAGTGAAAACGGTCCAAATAGGCTCAATTCGCGTTTGTCGGAAGATCATTCGTGGGAGAGGGAACGATATCTCTCTGAAATCGAGGTTGATCTTCAACGCTTTTTTCTTTTACATGATACAATCGCATACCCAAGCCCAGCCTCTTTCAATCCCAGTCGGTCGCGATGGCTTCTGCTTGACGCACCACTAAATCGACCGCTGCTTTCTGCAGATCAGGAGGGTATCCGTATCGGGCGAGCAGCTTTCTAACCTCGATGCGCATCTTGGCGCGGACACCCTCCTTCCGCGTCCAGTCGATGGTCGCCGACTCACGGATCGTTTGAACCAGCAACCGCGCCAGCGTGCGTAGTGTCTCATGAGCCATTAGCTCGCGGGCGGACCCGTTGTCGGCGAGCGCTTCGTAGAAGGCGACCTCTTCCTGAGATAGCCCTAGCTCAGCGGCGCGTGTCGCGTTAGCGCGTATGTCATTTGCAAGCGCGATCAGCTCCTCAATGACCTGCACACTGTCAACGGCGCGATTGTGGTACTTGCGTAACGTCTCATCGAGACGATCGCTCAACTTCTGTGAATGGACGATGTTGGTTCTGGCATGCACCTTGATTTCGTCGGCTAGCAGGCGGCGTAGCGTCTCGACAGCGAGGTTCTTTTGCGTGGTGCCGCGCACCTCGGCAAGGAACTCGTCGGAGAATATGGATAGGTCTGGCTGATCCAAGCCAGCTGACCTGAACACATCGAGGATGCCATCCGCCATCACCGCCTTTGAAAGCAGTTGGCGTATGTCCCGTTCCACCGTGGCGCGGCTATGCCCTGTGCCTGTGGTGTATTTGGCCAAATTCGCTCGCAACGCCGCGATCATCGCAATCTCGTGCGCGCGACCCTCGACCCGGTCATCGCCCGCACTGATGGCATATGCGACCTCTAACTTGAGGCCGATCTCGACGAAGGCGTCACGCTTACCCGTCGCCAACAGGTGTTCGATGCACTGTTTCAAGATCGTCAGTCGAGTGGTAGGGGGCGCGGCAAAGAAACCTTTCCATGTGACCCCGTCCAACAGCGCCAGCGCGCTTTCGAGGAGCGTAAGTGTCTGGCGGGCCGCTTCGCCAGGGTCCATCCGAACTTGATCGCGGTCGCCCTGTGTGTACTTCTGTAAAGCCGCCTTGAGTTCGGCTCCGATCCCCAGATAGTCGACAACCAGCCCGCCGGGCTTGTCCCCCCAGACTCTGTTGACACGTGCAATCGCCTGCATGAGGCCATGGCCACGCATAGGCTTATCAACGTAGAGTGTGTGGAGGGATGGCGCATCGAACCCGGTGAGCCACATGTCGCGCACGATCACCAGATCGAAGCCCGACTGGGGGTCCTTGAACCGTGTTGCTAGTGCCTCAAGGCGAGATTTGGTACGCAAGTGGGGCTGTAGTGCCTGAGGGTCGTCGGACCGGTTGCCGGTGATCACCACCTTGATAAATCCCCCCTTATCGTCTGTGGGGTCGGCTGCAACCCATCCCGGCCTCAGCTTGACGATCTCTTCGTATAGCATTACGGCGACGCGTCGGCTCACCGTGACGATCATGCCCTTGCCACCCGCCATGGCTTCGCGGCGGGCATCGAAGTGGCTCACCACATCCGCCGCGACCTGTGCGACGCGTTCAGGTGACCCGAGCACCTCCTCGAAGCGGGCGAGCTTTCCCTTGATGCGCTCAACGGCAGCGTCATCGCCCTCCGCCAATTCCTCGGCCAGACTGTCGAGCTGAGTACGCTCCTCGTCACTTAGCTCCAGATGCAGACGGGCGAGGCGCGCCGTATAGTGGATCGGGACAGTGGCTTTGTCCTGTACCGCGCGGGTCATGTCGTATGTGTCGATAACCTCACCGAAGGTCCCGTACGTATGACGGTCTCGTTCTTCGATAGGGGTCCCAGTGAAGCCTACGACGGTCGCCTGAGGAAGTGCCTGCCTTAGGTAATCGGCAAAGCCTACAGCCTCTCGGATACCGCCTTCGTGTTCAACGTAACGCTTCTTGACGCCGTATTGACTGCGATGGGCCTCGTCAGCGATGACGATCACGTTGCTGCGGTCGGTGAGGAGAGGGTGCAAACCGTCTTCACCACGGAACCGCTGGATGGTCGTAAAAACCAGGCCACCTATGTCCACGGCCAGCAGCAGCCGCATTTGCGCAGCTGTCTCGGCCTGTCGAGCTGTGCCACGCAGAGCCGCGCCGTGATCGGAGAACGTGCCGAATAGTTGGTCGTCGAGGTCATTGCGGTCAGTTACCAACACAATGGTCGGGTTCTTCAACTCCTTAGCGAGCTGGAGTTGGCGCACGAAGAAAAGCATTGTTAGTGACTTGCCCGACCCTTGTGTATGCCACACCACGCCACCCTTGCGGGTGCCTGATTGCGAAGCGGTGATCGTCGACGCCAATGCCTTCTTGACCGCGTGAAACTGGTGATAACCTGCGAGCTTCTTAGACTTGACCGTTCCGTCCTTGACCTCAAAGGCGACGAAGTCGGTGATTAGGTCAATGAACCGCTCTGGCGCGAATACGCCACGAATGAGTACCTCCAGCTCCGAGCGGCCCGCATCCTCATAGTCGGTGCCGTTGATTGTCCGCCATGGGGCGAACCGGTCCAGTCCGGCAGTCAGTGATCCGACACGTGCATTGCTGCCATCGCTGATTACAAGCACCTGGTTGGTACGCATCAACTCCGGGGCCTTTGTCCTGTAGGTCGTGAGTTGATTATGTGCCTTTTCCAGCGTGGCCGTCGCGTCGGACGGGCTCTTCAGTTCCAATACAGCCAGCGGCAGGCCGTTGACGAAAGCCGTTACGTCCGCGCGAACAGTGGCCCGCTGACCCTTCACAATGAACTGGTTGGCAACCAGCAGGCGATTGGCGCGTGGGTCATCCTGATCGACAATGCGGATGCCAACCGTGCGGGTAGTGCCCTTCTCGTTGATCTCGACCGGCACGCCGCTGACGAGAAAGGGATGGAACAGCCGGTTATTCTCGGTCAGGTCTTGGCTCTGTGACGCCTTGATCTTGAGAACCGCCGCGTTGACCATGTCGGCAGTCGCCTCCGGGTTCAGCGACGCGATAGCGCTGCGAAGCTCAGGCTCAAGGATCGCCTCGCGATAATCGGCGCGCGCTCCCATCGGGCCATCCGGCGCGAGATAGTCGCCGGGTACACTTTTCCAGCCTATCAGCTCGAACCACGAGAGCGCCGCCAGTTCCACGGCCTCCTCGGCGAGTTCCAGGCGGGGAGTGTCTGCGGCAACAGCATAGGTTTCGCTCATGCTGCCTCCGCGCGACCAAGGACGAAGCGGGCGCGCTCGCGGCGCAGCATCTCGTAGGGGCTAACGCAGGGGATAGTAAGCCCAATGCAGGCGTTGGGTATCTTGATCTTCCGGATCGAGTCCGACGGCACCTCATGCGTCACAACGATGCAACGATGCGCAAGGGCATGCGCCACCAGCCAATAGTCGGCGACCTGAAGGAAAGTCGCTATAGCGGCGCGTTCGTAGGTCTGCCCTGTCGCCCATGTGCTGACACGAGATAGCGCAGGCACAACACTATCATCGGGTGACAGGAAGAAAGCATCGCCACGCGCCTTCGCCCAGCCAGCGAGGTCATCCCCGCCAGCAACCAACTCGTCGGCCACCTTGTCGATGCTGGCGACCACACCGGCCGCATTCTGGGTGATGAGCCATTGCCAGAACGCGGGGCAGAAATCGAACCCATAGTGCAGGTTGCGCGCCTGAATGAAGATGTTGGTGTCGAGGAGGTAACGGGTCACAGCATCGCTCCCACGTCGCGTCCAATAGTGTTAAAGGTCTCGGTCTTGCTGACGCCCAGCATGCGGAAGGCATCGCGGTAGAGTGTCTGGCCTTCGAGCGTACTCTCGACCAGCGCGCGTGCGAAGCGCTTGCCGACGCGGGAGAGCGTGGTGCGGTAGAAGTCGCCCCCGCTGGAGCCCGCAGCCTCGGTCAGCGCGCGCAGGCGCTCGCGCTCCATTGCCCAGACGTGCCCGAAGGCGTCGCGAGAGATAGAACCCGCATCAAAAAGCCGCCGCAGGATCACTAGTGTGCTGACCTTGAACTGCCGCGCCAGACGCTGCATCGCTGCGTCAATGGGCTCGTCGGGCCGCAAAGTGGCGCGAACCGCAGCCAGCGGCACGAGCAGTTCCGCCGCGACGGCGTTGCACCACACCTCCTCGCGGCGATGTCCGCTCAATGTGGCGGCGGTTGCATCGGATAGAGCAGAGGTTCCGAGCCAGATGTGAGCCAGCTCGTGGGCAAGTGTGAACATCTGGCCGGACTTGCTATCTGCCCCATTAATAAAAACGAGTGGCGCGCGGCTGTCGGCCAGGGCGAAGCCCCGGAACTCTTGCGGATCGAGCGCGCGATGCGTGTTGGAGAGGACGATGCCGCTCACCATAACAAGCACGCCGAGTTTCTCGGCTTGCCCTATGAAAAGCCGCAACGCCTCCTCCCATGTCCGGCAGGCCGCACGGGCCGTGAGGTCAAACCCCAGTCGCTGACCCATGGAAGCCGCGACTTCTTCGGGGCGCTGGTCGAGATTGGCGCTCGCCACGAAATCGATCTCAGGCATTCGGCCGGCGAGCGAGAATTCACGATACCACCCCTGCCGCTCCTGGCAGGCATAAAGCATGTCGATGAGGTTGGGGCTGGCTCGACGAATGCCGCGCCCGTCATGGGTGCGGAAGTCGGGAATGGGCAGCGGCTCGTCCGGTGGAGTGGCGAGGAAGAGATAGCCGACCGGCACATGCACAGCGCGCGCAAAGCTCTCAATCTGCTTCAGTGTAGGCAGTGCTGTCTCGGACTCCCATTCAGGCAAGCGCGGGAAGCGGTCCGCCAAATCGTCAACCGTCATCACCCCTGCGCGCTCGCGGGCCCAGCGCAAGAGTTCAGGTCTGACGGCGACGCGCGTCATGCTGCGACCTCGTTGTCCGCAGGCTGGTCTACGTTGCGTTCGGCTTCCCAGTCGATGCGGGCACCGTCGTAGGCGGTCTCGTCGAGGCGAAACAAGACCAAACTGGGGTCGAAGGTCGAACCGACGATCTCAACCTGATCATACTCTATATCGAGATAGGCGTTGAAGTCGGGGAAGTCATCATAGCTAGGACGCGCCGGCTCTTCCGCCTGATTGGCGCCACGGCTCCAAGCGACATCGAACAAGAATGCCACGAGGCTGTCGCAGAGGCCGCCCAGCATCAGCGCGTGCTGACGCTGCAGTGTGCCCCAGTCCAGCGAGCCGCCATGGCGCATATTGGGAATGTTGCTTAGCTCCGCTAGCGCATGGGCGGTGCCGTTAATGCTGCCAAGCAGCCGCTTCAGCGTCTCATTGATCTTCTCGGCGTCGGGATGATCCGTTATGGAGAAGTCCATCGCATTGATCACCGCCCGCATGCGCTGATGGAATTGGTCATCCTTGCCGAACACGACACCAAGCCGAGGTGCAATGGTGCTGTGGGCTGCCTCGAACAAGCCACGGACACTCTGGAGGCAGAATGCGGGCTCGCTCTCTATGCTGCGCTCCAACGCAGTGACATGAATGCGCAGAGGCTCGGCCCGGTCGGGGTGGGCGTCTAGCAACCCGCGCAGCATCTGGAGCGCGTAAGGCATGGTCAAGCCGCCTCGACCGTTTTCTTAGCGTCCTTGATGCGGAGTTCGCCGGAGAAGAGGTTGGCGAGGAGTATGTTGCGCAGATCGCGAAGTTCGGCGCTTTCTGAGCGGGCAGCTTCGATCCGGTCTATCAGCGTTGCGGTAGTCTTTTGGAAAGCACTGAGCACCTCTTCCGTGGGCAAACAGCACGGCGTCTCGGCCACCATGTTTGGACGAACAGCTGGATAGGCTCCGCCATCCGCCAATGCTGCAAGCGCGTCAATGTTCTCGCCGGAGGTGGCAGCAAGGTAGACAAACTCCCGAAGTTGTTGGCTCTTCGGTCGAAGTACGGCAAAGCCAGTGCTGCCTATCATGCCATCGGACGCGATCAGCGCATACGAGCCGTTCCCAGGCCTGACGGTGCCGACGATTGTATCGCCTCGTCGGAGGACACGCTGAGCACGACTCGGGGCATCGTCTGGGGTGAAGTGTTGGATGTCTTCGATGACTCCCCACTTCGTGTTTGCGAGATCGACATAAGCGATCTCGCCTTGTCTTGCTGTGGACCCTCGGCTCTCGGGGTTAAGATCAGCGGCATCGGCAAGTGTCCCATCCTGCCACCCCTCGGGCAGGCCATCATCACCGAAACGGCGGGGGAATAGGGCTTCGGTGGCGTTTGGCAAGCCCGAACTACGCGCTTCGACCTTGGCGCGAACGGGGCCGAAATCCACAAACCAGTTCTTGAACAGCGCCCGCGCTATTTCCTCCAAAGTCGCTGCCATACATCGATTCGACTCGATCTTGTCGTCAACCGCATCGAGCAGTGCGACAATTTCTCGAGTCTCCGGCGAAGGAGGTGGAACCGGATACTTTAGAAAATCGATGCGGCTTAGAGCGACAACAGCGCTTCCCACGGCGCGCTCGGCACAATAGTCGCGATACTGCGGTGTGCGAAGCACCCAGTGTAGGAAGCTAACGTCCGCAGGAACTGCACTCCGAAAGACTAACTTCACAGTATCTTGGGTGATGCGACCGGACGGAACAGAAGGTGGCACGCGAGCCACCGAGCCGATCATTTTCCCGTCCTTCGTCGCGCCTTTTAGAGATGCGTAGAGGTCACCAGGAAACAGGGTAAGCTCTGGCGGGCAGTCGCCGCCGTAGGTTTGAAAGTCTTCAGTTCGGAAGCCTCCACCAGGAACGATTGATCCAAGTCCTAGGAGAGCAGGCCCCGGTTTACCGACTAGTGCACCCTTATATGTGGTCCCACGAACGAGAGTCACGTAATCACCCACCACGGTGCGGGTGTCATCGGTCGGCATAGCCGAGCCTCCGTAAATCGGCGGCGATAGTAGCATCCAGTTTCGCAGATGAAACTTGCTGCTGCAGCAACTGCTTCGTCAACCGAGCCATCTTGGCGTCGAAGGCTTCGTCGTCTGCCTCGGCTTCTTCGGTTCCGACATATCGCCCTGGCGTCAACACGAAGCCCTGTGCCGCTACCTCATCGATGCTGGCGGCCCTGGAGAAGCCGGACACATCCGCATAGCCGGCTCCGGCCTCACGCCATACGTGATAGGTGTCGGCAACCTTGGCTACGTCCTCGTCAGATAGTTGCTTCATTGTGCGCGAGACCATAGTGCCAAGTCCACGCGCATCAATGAATAGTACTTCAGAAGTCCGGTCTCGCAGCGTCTTGTCGCGGGAAAGGCCGTTCGACTTGTCGCGGGTGAGGAACCAGAGGCAGACTGGGATTTGCGTGGTGGAGAAGAGCTGCCCCGGTAGCGAGACAATGCAGTCAACGAGGTTCGCCTCGATCATCGCCCGCCGGATGTCACCCTCGCCAGACTGCTGGCTGGAGAGCGAGCCATTAGCCAGCACTACCCCGGCATATCCATCCGGCGCGAGGTGGTAGATGATGTGCTGGAGCCAGGCGAAATTGGCATTGCCGGCTGGCGGCACGCCATAGCGCCACCGGGTGTCACCTTTGAGCTTGTCGCCGCCCCAGTCGCTGTCATTGAAGGGCGGGTTGGCGAGCACATATTTCGCCATGAGGCCTTTGTGTAGGTCCTCGTGGAAAGTGTCCCCCCATTTTGAACCGAGGTTGGCCTCGATGCCCCGAATGGCGAGGTTCATCTTTGCGAGTCGCCATGTGGTGGCGTTCGACTCCTGCCCGTATACCGCGATCTGGTCGCGCGCCTTCTTGGGGTCGACGTTTTTCCCTGCGTGCTCCTCAACGAAACGCTCGGACTGCACGAACATCCCTCCAGACCCACAGCACGGATCGTAGACCCGGCCCCTGAAGGGCTCCAACATGGCGACGAGCAGCTTCACCACGCAGCCCGCCGTGTAGTACTGCCCGCCGCGTTTTCCCTCCAGTTTTGCAAACTCGCCTAGGAAATACTCGTAGACGCGGCCCAGTACGTCCTGACCATGATGCGCATCCTCGAACTTGATGTCCGAGAAGAGCTTCAGAACCTCACCGAGTTTGGTTTGGTCCAGTTCCTGCCGGGCATAGTTCTTGGTCAGCACCCCCTTGAGAGTCGGGTTCTCCGCCTCGATGGCGATCATGGCCTGATCGATCAATTCGCCTATAGTCGGCTTGGTGCCGGTTGCGTTCTCTTTGAGAAAGGTCCAGCGCGCACGTTCGGGCACAAAAAAGATGCCCGCGCCTATGATCAGATCGCGTGCGGCATCCGGATCGTCGAGGAGAAACGCTTCCTCCGGGTTCGCTTTGACCTCAGAAATGCGGGCGTCGAACCGGTCGGAGATGTACTTCAGAAAGATCAGCCCGAGTGCGACATGCTTATACTCGGCGGCATCCATGTTGCCGCGTAGCTTGTCCGCGGCCGCGAATAGGGTTTTTCCAATCGCAGAGTCGGTAGGAGCTACCTTGGCGACAACATCCTTACTTCCCGGTTTTCTCCCTCGTGGCAAAATCGCTCCCCAGACCCGAATCTTTTTGACCGGACCATTTTGATCAACAATGCGTTAAGACAGCGGAAATGCCAATGACAACCTTGGGCTCGCAGGAGCAATTGTACCCGGGTTCATTGGGTACTCTCGCTCAACAGGCGATATACCGAAGCGCGACCTAGCGACAAGCGGCGCGCGATTTCGGAAGGGCCAACGCCTTCCCGGCGCAATTTCTTCACGTCTTCCGCCTTCGCGCGTGCGGTTGGCTTCCGGCCTTTGTACTTCCCTTCACGCTTGGCCTTGGAGATGCCCTCTCGCTGACGCTCAAGCATCATCTCTCGCTCGAACTGGGCCATTGCGGCGAACATAGTAAGCATCAGGCGACCGGTTGGCGACTTGGTGTCGACCGCGCTTCCTCCGAAATCCAAAATTCTCAGGCCGACTTTCTTTGCTTCCAGCTGGTCTACGATCGACAGCAGGTGGGAAGTCGAGCGCGCAAGGCGGTCTATCTTAGTCACGATCAGCGTATCGCCATCGCGCAGAAAGTCGAGTGAGGCTTCTAGTTCCTTGCGATGGCTTACCGAGGAGACCTGCTCCGAAAAAAGCTTTTCCACGCCCGCTGCGCTCAGATCCCGCTGCTGTGCTAGCAGTCCGGCCTCTTGTTCGACCGTGGATGTTCTCGCATAGCCTACCAGCATCGCAGTTGCCTCATTGATATCAAGGACATCATGAGACATTTGTCTCAAAAGTCAAATGGTATGTGTATGAGACGCTGATACTTGATCTCTCGAACGTCTCACATGAGCGAGCTCTAAAAAGACAACTTGGTTGTTGAACGCTCGCTTGCCATCGGCGATGTCGCCGACTGCGCGAGTCGAGCAGCCTTTGCCGCCAAATGCGCTTGGAGCCGTCCTTGCTCGACCTGCAGGTGATATTTGCGGTGACGCGCCAGACGCCGACTACCCAGACCGTAATGTGCTTGGCACAGGGTTTGCCCAGCGGGGGCCCTTCTTCCGGGTTTGGGCATCTCCAAAAATAGGAATCCTCCCCGTCTCAATTCGTCCTTGACTTTTATGTTCTCTTTTTGTTCACTGCGACCATGCACGTCGGAGTAATCGCGAAGGGACGGCACCGTAACGCTCTGCAGTCGCCAAAAGGCCGCCCAACGCTCGAAGAATGAACGTGCATAACGGCCCTCTCAAGGAGCGACTTGATATCGCTCACTGCACCGTATGCACGCATGGTGGACCGCGATGGTAACGATGTACTTGGATGTCGAGGCCAAAGCCGAGCTGCACTCTGAAGCCGCGAAGCTCATCGTCCGCTACGATGGCCCGCTTGAGACCGTGAAGGCGCCAATGGCTACAACTGCGAGCTAGAGGCTCAGATACTCGCCATAGCCCAAAGGCATCCGGGGTAGTTTCCATTGGCTACGACGATACGCCCCCTGCGGTGGCATGCCTGGCGTGAACTTGCGAACTGTTCCAGTCCAGAAACGACATCTGAGGAAGCTTATTACGATCCCTCGTGCGACCGTCGGCAGGTCGAATTGTTCCCGGTGTGACAGGAGTGCTTTTTGGCCATGCATGACCTTATCGCGTTCATTCAAAGCAACTCTGCACTGGTGGCGGCTAACCCGCTGGCCTTTGCTACGTCTGCCGTATTGTTCGGCGGCGGTGGATTTGCCGTTGGGCGCTATTTCCTTGCGGAGCGCATTGCCAATCTGGAAAGCCGGATTGCGAGGCGCGACGAGGAGATCGCGGACCTGAAGGCCAAGCAGAAAGCACCGGAGCCGGAAAACCATGTGCCTCTATTCGAGATGACAGAAATTCTTCCCCCTGCGCCGTTCAACTTCAACCGGCTATTGGTCCAGCGGAAAGATACCCACGTCAAACAAATTTACTCTCCCAACAGAACGCACCCAGGCTGATCATAGTCACGGCCTTCGGCCGTCATGAGACCGGTGACCTCCAACCCGTCGACTGGCAGAGCGACGACTGGACAGAGCGATACGTGCTGCGACCAGACTGGTGGGCAAGCGTGCTGGCGTCATTCGCGGCCGTGCGAGGCTAACCCTTCGGTGGGTAAATATGGCGAGCCGACCACTCTTTTTTTTGGGATGGCTACGTGCCGGACTTGGAATAGCGTTCGCTTGGCCTGGGAGACCAAACATGCATGAGGACATGTTTTCATACTTGCCAGCTACTTCGAATGCTTATCCGGGGTTCTAGGGGTTGGCATCTCGTCGGCGAGTGCAGCAATGCAAACGCGCGTCGCGTAATCCCCCTAGCGGTGGAATGCGGGACAACGATCAGACAGGAACTGCCAACCCCTACTCCACGATCTTCCAATATGAGTCCTTGCGGATTACCTTTCCGTCGCGAAATGTGTAGAAGTCGCAACCTTGAACTTCCTTTTTTACGCCCTCGCGGGTGGTGCCGGTGAGGGTCCATTTCGACATGCCGGTGTTGGCAGCCTCGTCCGCAAAGTGCTGCCCATTGCCGTAATGCACATCGGGCAAACCCTCAAAGCGCGTGGCAAGCGCGTCTCGTACGCTGCGCTTACCCTCGCAGCGCGTTCCCCAAGGCTCGGGCCCCCTTGGCATCTCCAGAACGCAGTCGTCGGCAAAGAACGCCATAATGCGATCGAGATCGTGCGCGTTGAAGGCCTCGCATAGCTCCGTCAATGTGGCTCGAATGTCCATTCGCGAACGCCTCCTCGAATTCGAGTAGGTCACTGGCGGCGCATCCGGTCAAGTGTCCAGCGAGACCCCCTGCCTAATCACGATGGAGCGCGGCCTCCGCCACTCACCCCTTCTTGGCGAACGCCCAGACCATCAGCGGGTATTCCTCGTCGTTGCTGAGATCGCGCCATAGGCCGTAGGCGCGAACGGGGCCGCCGATATGGGCCCTGGCGCAGGCCTTGTTGCCCCAGCCATGGACTTTGACGTTGGCTTCCGCGAAGCCGCCCTCAACCATCAGCTGTTTGAGGCCTGCGGGCGTCCATCTGTTGTAGTCGTGCGGCCTGGCGTGCACGCGAAACAGGAAGGGCGTCGCAACCATCGCCCAACCGCCGGGTCGGGTCATGGCGTGGATGTTTTCCACCGCCGCCTGCGGACGCTGCACATGTTCCAGCACCTGGTCGGCGATGACGATCGAATACTGCTCATCGGTGCGGTGCTTGCAGATGTCGAAGGCGGGGAAATCGACCGAGCGGTAGTTGGAGCACATCGTACGCCAATAGCGGTTCCAGCCGGGCGAAATCTCGATCACGTCGGAGGCCTTGCGGTTGCCGGCTTCGAGAAAGAGCGTGAACGCCTCGATCTGGCGGATGCGCAGCCAGTTGCGGGAATCGTAACCGATGAGCCGTTTCACGGCGCGTTTGCTTTGGCTTTTCAGGGCGGCAAGGCTTGTCGTCACATCGACCTCCTCCAAAACCCGCCGCGAGGAACAGTCTAGCCCAAGCAAGTGGGCAAAAAATGACATTGATATGCGCCGCTCCTCGAAGCGGGCTGACTGAGTTAAGAAGCTGGGCCAGCGATACCTACTTAATAATCGCCGTTGTAATACCTGTCGTCGCAAGGGGCGGTGTAAATGCGGCCGCTCCGCTCCTGATACCGGCACATCTGTTCGCCGCGGCGCTGCGGCGTGGTCGAACTGCCGACAACAGCGCCCAGCAAAGCGCCTGCGCCCGCACCGATAAGCGTGCTTTCGGTGTTGCCGCCGATGGCCTGGCCGACGAGGGCACCGCCGGCGCCGCCGATCAGCGCCCCGGTTCCAGCCCGCTGCTGGCCTTCAGTCTGCGCGCAGCCTGCCAGTGCTGCGGTCATCAGCACGGCGGCGATGGCTTTATGAATGTTCATTGAGGTCTCCCTTGAGGGCTGAAATCCCTATGGCTGGCCACGTGCGGTCGCATTGCGGCGGAACGGGGGCGGGAGGTCTCACGATGTAAGACATGGTTTCTCGCTCGTTGAACGATATGGTTTTTCAATCCGGAAATAAGGCTGGGTCCCGGAGCAGCCATTCGACATAAACTGTCTGCAAATTGGTAACTAAACGGCAGGGCAGTCTCAGTAAGCTGGCGCAGAAACTTCGTGCCGGCGCAAAACGATGGGCAAAGATCCAGGCGTTCCCAAGGCTTCCTCGTTTAAGCCAAGAATCCGCGCGGCGCAGTATGTCCGGAGGTCGACCGACCTCCAGACCTATTCCATGGAGAATCAGAAGGACGCGATCAGCGACTACGCTGATGTCATGGGTTACGACATTGTCGCCACCTACGAAGATGCGGGTAAAAGCGGTCTGAGGATTGGCGGCCGCCCTGGGCTGCAACGCCTGCTGGCCGACATTGAAGCAAGACGCGGGGATTTTGAAACCGTCATTGTCTACGACGTGAGCCGATGGGGCCGGTTTCAGAACATCGACGAAAGTGCCTCCTACGAATATCGCTGCCAGATTGCAGGCGTACGAATTGAATATTGCGCGGAGCAATTCGTCAACGACGGCAGCATCGGGTCCGATGTGCTGAAGGCAATCAAGCGCAGCATGGCGGCAGATTATAGCCGGGTGCTCTCACAGAAGGTTTTCGTTGGCCAATGCCGATTGGTTAGAATGGGTTTTTGGCAAGGAGGCATTCCTGGTCTTGGCCTCAGGCGCCTGCAGCTTGATAAAGCGGGCCAACCAAAAGGCATCCTTGCTCGCTACGAATACAAGAACCTGCAGACGGACCGGATCGTCCTCGTGCCTGGACCGCCCGAGGAGATTGCTATTGTAAGGTTGATATTCGATCAGTTCGTGAGAGCGCGGAAAACACAGCTCGAGATAGCAAGGCTCCTCAACAAGCGTGGAATTGTTACGGATCTCAACAGGGCCTGGACGCGGGAATCGGTGAACCACATCATCGGCTGCGAGAAGTATATCGGCCACAACGTCTGGAACCGGCGGTCGGCAAAACTCAAGCTGAAATGGGTTTTCAATCCGCCGTCCCAATGGGTGCGCGCAGACAACGCTTTCGACGCCATTGTCGACCCAAAGATCTTCAGCCGGGCCCAAGCCAAAGTGAGAGCCCAATCTGTGCTCATGAGTAGAGAGCAGATGTTGGCTGCTCTATCCAAGCTTCTTGAAAAGCGCGGGAAGTTAACCCGCTCCATCATCGACGCGGCGCCGGAATGCCCGCCCGCCGCCCGATACAGGGCGCGCTTTGGCGATCTACTACGAACCTATGCCATGATTGCTCACACTCCGCGACGGGACTTCACGTGGTTCGACACCAACAAACACCTTCGAGCGATGCGGGCGGGCATCATTAGGGATCTGCTGACTGCAATTGAAAATGTGGGCGGACATGCTGTGCATGATGAAGAACACGACCTTATCCGTATTAACGGTGAGATGACGGTCGCTATGGCAACCTCCCGTTGCCAAGCCACTTGTTGTGGCTATCCTCGATGGGTAACAGGAATTGAGCGAAAACCTGAGCCCGACGTTTCCGTTTTAATACGGATGAATCCCGACAATCAGACAATCAGAGATTACCTAATCGCCGCCACAAACGAAATGAAATACCTGACGGCGGGTTTGACAGCAAACAATGGAGCAAAGCTCGACGCGTTTCTTTTTAAGTCGCTCAGGCCACTTGTCGCACTCGCTGAGCGCACCGCAATCCGGGAGTTGTGCTAATGGTTTCGGCCTTGGGTAATCAAACGTTGAAAAGCAGCCGAGGTAGGCACGTCAAGTTGGCGGGTGGAAAGCCGGACGAGCCGGTCGCTGCTTTCACCACCCCGCTTTTCCTGAAAACATACAAAGCTGAATGTAAGAGGAAGCGCGCCTTCATTCGTGAGGGCGACCTGATGCGACGTAGGATCGGTAGGGTCGCCAAAATTCTTCGACCCCTGCTGGCAGACGAACAAATGCGCGACCTGCTTGTTGCGCAAAATCTCGCAACATTGCCACGAACGCTGGCCGCCAGAATTCTGCATGAGACATACGATCTGGCGACTTTCGGGGCTGATGATCGGACGCCGCCGAGTGGCGTCGGCCGAGGGGAGCTGATAGGGGGCATTGTTCCTGAGGTAATTGAACTGTTCCAGGATTGTTACCTGCCGCCTAAAATCTTTGGCGTGCTGCGGAAGCTAGCTCCCACTCGACAGCTTGAAGTCACCAAGCTCATGATCGCTATGAACAGGGTGACCTATAACTACGCAAAGATGGCCGTCGCCCTGAGTACACAATCGCAGTTGGCCGATTCATCGAATCCCGGATGGAAATTTGCCCGCCTCACCGATGCGCAATTGGCGGCGTTGAAAACCGAATTCGCAGATCTTAGCAGCCGCGTTCAAAATACACTGAGGCACTACGGAGCTTGGGCCCTAGAGCACATTTCGGCAGGAAAGTATCTTAACCAACTGCTGGAAAACGTGAGCGTTGTCCGCTTCCTCGCGCGGAAATTTCCCGGGACCCTTTCTGAACTTCAGAAGCTTACAGAGCTGAGATCGGGAGATTTCAGCACATGGCATGCCGGCGTTGAAACGGCTCATCGCCGCTGACAACATGACTCAGAAAGAGAAAGCCGGGCTGGAAACGCAACTTGCAATGGCGCGGCCGTGTTGCGTGCCGGCAAACCGCTCTAGCCTTCAGAGTCATGGTTGTGCACCATAACGCGAAGCCACGATTGCAAAGCATTGTGACTACCGTGTTGTTCCTATCTTGCGCGGTTGACATTTTGGCGCCTGCGCGTCTTCGGCGTAACACTCCGGTTCTGTGTAAAACCGCTCGGGTCGAGCAGATCAGCGGTCTAGCCGCTCGCACTCATCGAGTAGACCGCCAAGCTCCAGGCAGAGATCGACGCGGCCGAGGCTGTTGGCCTGGCCGTCAATCCCCAGGCGGCGGTTGTAGGCCGTGACGGTGTCTTTCAGTTGAGAAACACGACCGGCCTTGTGACCGCTGGAGTAGGCGAAACCAGCGATGCAAATACTAGCAGCGATTGCAAGCGCGGCTGTCTTGGCGTTCATTGGGATTTACGCCTCTCGAATCAATTTGGGGAGAATTCGATCATGGAAGACAGTTTGACCGAATTGGCAGCGCGACTCCAGGCGCAATGGAAGACGTGGGCTCCCGCGATTGGCCTTGGGGTTGCCGCTGCCGTTGGCATGATTTGGACAGTCTATCTGCCGATAGTAGGGCTTCGCCATCTGCTCGGGTATAATTAAACCATCGTTTATGTCTCAAATCCTCAGCCCAACTGATGGCCTAACTGGCTATCCACGTCCTGTTGAGTAAGCTTCCAACACCCGCGATGTGCGCAGATATCTTCGCGGGTCAGCGGCGGCCAGGTAAGCAGGAGCGGAGGGCCTGCCAATCAATACAGCTACATTCGGCTACTACTCGATTTTTAGCCGCACAGATTCAGCACGCCCTGCCACCTTGTCGATAATCATGGCTTAGCTGACCAGGCCATCTCGCCTGGCAGTTGCGAGCAGTTAGATCTTGTGCAACTCTTCAAAGTTGGGGGAGTGGCAAATGTATAGCCAAAGGGTGTTGTCTTCAGGGGCTTTGCTCCTCTTTTCTGCCTGCACATCCGACTACTTGAACAACTATGATACGGTGACGCTCGCTGCCGGCGACGCGAACCACGCCAACATGCTTCTGCAGGCGGTCGATCCATTCAACCCACACAGCAACAACACCCACATCGAAAGCGACGGGCAGCGGATAGCCGGCGTGGTTCAACGGTATCGCGGTACGACTTTGGCGCCGCCGGCTTTTGGCGGCACGGTCGTGAATGTCGGCGATAGTGGCCAACATCCCTGCGATCGCCGAACCCAAACTGACAGCGCGGGAAGGGCATGCGGCGAGCGAGCTGCCGAGGCCAAGCCTGGCGGTCGAACCGGCCACGAGACAGACTAGCGATGGCTCGAATTGGTAAATCCGCCAGACGAATGAGGGCCACCGTGCCTTTGCGGCTTGTTTTCGTGACGGTGGCGGCGACAGTTGCCTTCGTCACGCAATTCGCCGTGCAGCACAGCGAAGGTTCCTCTGAGCTTCACGTTTCCAACTGGATCGGACGTACTCCGGAGCCGATAGCTGGTGTCGCCTCAATCATAGACGGCGACACGATCGAGATCCACGGGCAGCGGATCCGCTTCAACGGCGTCGACGCTCCCGAGGCAGCCCAGCAGTGCGACGACGCTAAGGGCGTTCGCTACCGGTGCGGCGCGAAGGCCGCGGCAACGCTCGACAGGTTCCTGGCCGCCTCGAGGCCGCTCACTTGCGCCTTTGTCGCGTGGGACCGCTACAACCGCTTTGTAGGCGACTGCAGGCGTGCCGATGGCGCCAGCGCCGCCGCCTGGATGGTCGAGCATGGCCAGGCGCTCGACTGGCCCCTGTACAGCGGTGGCGCCTACGCAGCGCAGCAGGCGAAGGCCGAGGCGGTGAAGATCGGGCTGTGGGCCGGAAAGTTCCAAGCGCCGTGGGAATGGCGCGCCGGGCATGGAGACAATGCCCGCCCCGCGGTGAGCGAGCCCCTAGGGATCACCAATCGACAGGTAGCGCAAAGCTATTCCTGTCAGCGGCGGCGGAAATGTTCTCAAATCAGCTCGTGCGACGAGGCTCAGTGGTATCTCAGCAACTGTCCGTGGGGCGGCAAACTGGACCGTGATGGCGATGGGGTGGCGTGCGAGACGCTCTGTTAGTGAATGGCAATCGGTCGCGAGCTTTTCGCGGACCGGATTTGGAAGGGAGGACTACTACAATGGGAATGGCTCGACGAGCCGCGGTTCCGGCTTTGTTAGCCTTTCGCTTGCAAGCGCCTCATGCGCGACTTGATTTGGCACGAACGGCCCAAGCACAAGCCGCTCTTCCTTCTGGTGGATAAGACCCGCAGTCGCCTCGCAATGGTGCGATCACTCCGCGCGAGGAAAGCCGGGCGGCCTTATGGAGCCCTCGCAGATGGTTGAACAAGCCTAATCTACTTGTCGACGAATTTTCGTGAATTCGACAAGTGGCAGGCTTCCCTCGTAAACCCCCAGCGGCACGGTCTCTTCTCGGGTGGCAAGTGTGGTCGCACCAGCAACGCGTGCCTTGGCCTCGCCATCGTAGGGGATAGCAATCGCTTCGCCACCTTGGTGACCAACCAGATACACATCGGGATGGGTCTGGGCCGTAAATGATCTCATCTTACAGCCAACGAAGCGGTAACCGTCTACTTCCGCTTCCCGACAACTGACATCGCTGAACTTGCCCGGATCAAAGAAGGCGTCTTTCCCTGATTGAAGGCGAGCGAGGTATTCTAGCTCAACAGCATTCCGCACCCTTTGCACTTGATTATCAGAAATATTCGAAACGCCGTCCAGTCTGACCTGGACCAATCCGGTTAATTTGTTACGCTTTTCAGTGGCTTCGCTTTCGCACGCGGTGCCCCATTCGTTTTCTGAAGCTGCGGCATCCCAATCGTCCCGTGACACGCCCAAAGCCTTGCTCAGTTTGTCATCAACCTTCTTGACGCGCTTCTCAATCCACGCTCGGCGCTTATCCCATTTGCCGTCTGAACCATCCTCGGCGAACTGCTTGTTTGCCTGGCTCCTAATCACATCATACTGAGCGACCGTGTCACAGTATCCTTGAGGTGGAGCAGTGCCTAATTTTGTAGCGGCATATGAGACACCCACCACATTCGCGGCGACAACGATAATCCCTAACCTCAATTTCAGCATTACACCCCGGCCCCAGATTTAGCCGGACTTTCAGCCCGGAATTATTCCAGAGTACCGAATTTTGGTACGGAAATCAAATGATTGGCGTATTACAGGTCGGTTCTGCGCGTGCAAAACCGCTTCCATGATACGTGCATGGGTTTGAAGGAAGCATTTGGAAATCGGATCAAGTCGTTGCGTCGGGAACGTGGCTTGACGCAAGACGCGTTGGCTTTCCGAGCGGAGAGGGCGGTTGATACGATTTCACTAATTGAACGTGGGATTAACTGGCCGAACGCCGAGACCGTGGAGAAGCTTGCTGAGGCGCTGGATGCAACGATCAATGAGCTGTTTGACGACCTAATGCTTCCATCGGATACTCACGCGGATGACAGGCTGGCGATTGGCAGGGATATGCTGAAGAAGCTGAATCACAACGAATTAGAACTAGCGCTGGTGATGCTAAAAGCGATTCAGCAGAAAAAGCCGTGAGCGAAAACTTTTCATAATGAATCGCATTTTGGTCAGCAGCAACGCTGCCGAATGGCCGCGTGGATGTTCAGTTGTGGCTCTTCGTTCGCCCCGTGCGTGAGAGAATCTCGTGCGCAGTTAGTCCCTTTCTAGCAAGCCGTCCGGTCGTCTGCTGAGAAAGATTGAATTCTGGAAAGTCTCTTTTTAGAAGTCCCCACAGGTCGCAGGTCGGCACGCTCGTTCGAAGATAGCGGACCTTACTGCTATTGCGACGATTTCTTAGATTTTCCCGCCTGGTAGCGAGTCTAAGGTTGCCGATTTCGTAGTGACCATCATTGTCAATTCGATCGATATCAAGTCGACCCAACGACGTGCCCTTCAGAATGCCGAGAACGTGTTGGACGAATTCTTCGCGTGAAATGCGGCACTCTATTCCGCGATGCCCATAGTTTCTGCACAGCGGGTTTGAAGAGTCGCGACGGCATCTTTGTTTGATGGCATCATATCTCTTAGCCAGGCGGGCAGCATCCCGGCTGGCACCGTACTTTAATTGGCGCTGACAGATGCAATTGCGAATTTTGCCGCTTGCAAGGTTATCCACCAACACGCTTTTCCGCATTCTGCAGGCCGCGCAGGATGTCCTAGCTACGAGCCGCGAATTTGCGTCTCGAAATACAGTAACGATCCGCAGCATTCCAAATTCCTTCGCCCTGAGTTCGTTTCTACGTTCAACAAGGTCGATTGCGCGAGGGTGAGATTGACCACGAGGAAATCCAGGTAGATTTGCCATATTGGGAGTTCTCCTTTTACCAGTCTTAAGGAGGGGTGATTCTCTTGCGCCGTCTACTACCCAGTCGAAATTTTGATCGCCTTCGCTTGGAAGCGCAGCATCTCCCTTTCCTCTGGTGGGAGGGCTGCGAACTGGGACAGCGTGAGGCCGTTGGCGGCGGCTGCGGTAGCCGAGTGGATGTCACCGCCGTTGCGGTAGATTTCCAGCATCACCGGGTCTTTGGACATCCACGCCAGAATGCGTAACTCGATCTGCGACAAGTCGGCTTCGAGGATGACCCAGCCGTCCGGTGCTTTGAACACGCGGCGGAATGCCTTCACCACTTCCTTCATGTTCCCCTTGCCGCGCTTGGGGAAGTTCTGCGCATTGGGGTCGCGGGATGACGATCTGCCAGTGACCGTGGCATGTAGCAGGAAGCTCGGGTGGATCATCCCCTCATGGATGTACTTCCAGAAGCCGGTCGCCTCTTCGGTGACTTCGACGCCCCGGGCGTTGGTGATAATCCGGTCGGGATGCCCGACGTAGGTTGAGCGCATTTTGGATAGGCGTTGGTAGTCGATCAAGTCGGCGACGAACGGGCCGTGCTTGGTGTGCCCGGTGAAGTAGGGCAGGTGTTCCTTGGCGGAGGTCGAGGGGACGCGCTGGCTTTCGTCCTTGAGCTTCATCGTGCTCTTGGTCCAGACCCGGGGCTTGAGACGGAAGCCGTCTTCCCCGAACAGGGTGTCAGATACGAGAGCCGCACGTGAGAACTTGAGCCCGTTATCTCTGCCGGTGTCGGCGTCCACCTTGCCAGTCGAGTCCGCCTTATGCCAACGCACACAAGTGGCTGACGTGACGACAGCAGCAGTGATCGCGTTCAGATGCGGCTGGCGTTGGCTATTAGATGCCGGGTGTCGATCCCCTCGTAGCGAACTAGTTCGACAGCCTGGTGCAGTCGCTCGATCGTTTGACCTTGACCATAACGGCTATCCATTGCTCCCTGTGCACGCCACCCGTTTAACGCCTCGCGAATTTCCAGCTCGACGGACGCGTTCCTGAGGGCGTCGTTGAAGTTGTTTCGGAAGCTGTGAAAAACTAACCGACGAGCCTGCCACACTCCAGCGAACTCGGCATCGTATCGAAATCTCTTCGAATAGACATCCGATGGCTTCTCGCCTTTCTTCCCGAGCGCTTCTGGAAATAGCCGCTGATCCTTCGACGCGTCCGCCCAAGCCAGAAACCCCGCCTGAATAAGCAAGCTATGGATCGGAATGTTGCGTATGGCGTTGGTCGTCTTCACGCGCTTGGCAAAAACTTTGCCTTCGTAAAACCCATGCTCCTGGTCAGTAACTCGAATGTAGGCGATACCGTCGCTTGAACGGCAGATATCAGCTTTCTCCAGCTGCAATATTTCGTTCATTCGCATGCCGGTCCAGAGAGCGAGAATAGGAGCCCAATAACGATGTCGCATGGGCAGGTTTGGACCTGGAGTGTGACAGCCGTGACCGTCATCGACGCAACCCGTGAACAGCGGCAGCTGGAATAGCTTATTCAAATCAGAGACGCTGAACGGTTGATAAGTGTTCCCTTTCGCGATGAACTTCTTTGTTCGCGGGATAGTCACCTTGAGCCCGTCCCAAGGATTGGTGGATATCCAATCTTCCTGAACCGCCAGGTCAAAAGCGCTCTTCAAAATCGCAACATGCTTTTGTGCCTCGACGGGTCGATTTGCGTAGGCTCCGGTCTTGTCGCGAAACATTTCTGCCGCGTGCTCAAGAGTGGCTTTTGGGTAGTGCTGCGCAGCGTGAGCAGGTACTTTCGGAAAGAAGTTCATAAGCTCACGACATTTGTCGCGGCTAATATCGGATAGCGCGTGAGTTTCGCCCAAAAATTCTTCGAGGGCGCGTAAGGGGATACGATATTGGGATGACCGTGATCTGGTAACGCCTGTCTTTGTTGATAAGAAAAGTGTTTTCAGATCCGTGATCGTCTTGGCGTTAGCCTGGCTGCGCACCTGAGTTTGGATCGGATGGATCTGCACCTCAGAAAACAGGTGATCACGAACAGGAGCCAGTGTACCCAGGTTCAACGAACGGTACCTCCGGTCGGCGAGATCAAGGTCAGCCCGCTCTATAAGTCGGCACAACAACTGGAATGGCTTGTGTCCTATCAAGGCACTTGGCCACCCTTTTGGGGATGAAATTCGGTCCGCATCTTCTCGCGACAGAATGCCTTGGCTCACAAGCAACTCAAGCGCCTTAGGATCGGTCCTGACCTCGTCTCCAGAAAACGCGCGGCGCGCTACCAAGAATGCTTCGCCGGCATCGGACAGCAGATCGGGAAAACTCGGCTCATCTTTAAGGGCGACGTAATCGCCTCGAAGCAGGTTTCGCCGATGCCGATCCGCATAGTATGCGATTGCAATCTGCTGTGCTTGCGTTGGCGTAAGGCTCAATCCGTCAGGCTCATACGGTTCAGACACACCCGATGCTAGCGCTCCCTTGAACGCATTGAGCTTTGCATCGGTCGTGACGGCGAACACATTGCCCTGCTCTTTTATCTCAGCCGCCGTTCTACCCCTGACCCGCTCCACGAACGCGGTTTTACCCGCGACGGGATGAAGAAGCAGAGGGATATTG
>NZ_RZOL01000320.1:0-7226 GCF_004022985.1 Mesorhizobium sp. M7A.F.Ca.ET.027.02.1.1
GATCAGCACCGCGCCGACGACGATGTCGGCTGAAAAACACTCTTCTTCCAGCGCCTCGACAGTCGAGTAACGGGTGTGGACGCGGCCGGCGAAGAGGTCGTCGAGCTGGCGCAGGCGCGGGATCGAGCGGTCGATGATGGTGACGTCGGCGCCAAGGCCGGCCGCCATCCTGGCCGCGTGCAGGCCGACGACGCCACCGCCGAGCACGGTGACCTTACCGGGCAGCACGCCGGGCACGCCGCCGAGTAGCACGCCGCGGCCGCCATTGGCCTTCTGCAGCGCCGTGGCGCCGGCCTGGATCGACAAGCGTCCGGCAACTTCCGACATCGGCGCCAGCAACGGCAGGCCGCCACGGTCGTCGGTCACGGTCTCGTAGGCGATTGCCGTCACGCCGGACGCAAGCAGGCCCTTGGTCTGCTCCGGATCCGGAGCAAGGTGAAGGTAGGTGTACAGGATCTGGCCTTCGCGAAGCTGCGCCCATTCGCTGGGCTGCGGCTCCTTGACCTTGACGATCATGTCCGACCTGGCGAACACCTCGGCGGCCGTCTTGGCAATCGTGGCGCCGGCGGCGCGATAGGCGTTGTCATCGGCGCCGATGCCGGCACCGGCCCCGGTCTCAACCAGCACTTCGTGGCCATGGGCGACATATTCGCGGACCGAGCCGGGGGTGAGGCCGACGCGGTATTCGTGGTTCTTGATTTCCTTGGGGCAGCCGACGCGCATTTTCTTCTCCTGATCCGGCCCTTTGGGCTCGTTCCCTGTATGGATGGAGTGAACCACGAATCGTTGCGCAGGTGTTTGCGAATGCGCTTGCGCCAACCGGCAGGTTTCGATAATCGTTGCGCGAAATAGCTGGATATTCGCAGGATTCACGAAAAATGCGGCTCGACAGGATTGATATCGCCATTCTCGAGGCTTTGCAGAAGGATGGCAGGATACCCAATGCGGCACTGGCCGAGAAGGTCGGCCTGTCGCAGTCGGCCTGTTCGCGCCGGCTCGACAATCTGGAGAAATCCGGAACTATCCGCGGCTATCATGCCCGGCTTTCCAATGCAGCACTCGGCCACCAGATGACGGCGATCGTGCACATATCGCTGTCGGGACAGTTCGAGAAGACGCTCTCGGATTTCGAGGCGGCGATCAAACGCTGCCCGAACGTGCTGTCCTGTCACCTGATGTCGGGCGAGTACGACTACATCCTGCGGATCGCGGCGAAGGATCTCGTCGACTATGAGCGCATCCACAAGGAATGGCTGTCGGCGATGCCGCACGTGACCAAGATCAATTCGTCCTTTGCGCTACGCGAAATCGTCGACAGGACCGCCATGGGCATGAAGCCGGAAATGGCCTAGGCTGCGTTGATATTCAGGTGATGCCGGCCTGCAAATGGTAGCTCCATGCGCTTCCGGTGCTCGCGTACGAAAAGTACGCTCCGCTCCCGTTCTCGGAAGCGACCATTTTCGACTCGGCCTGACCTGAATCTCAGCACAGCCTGGACTAGCTGGCCTCCGTTACCACCCGATCCATCGGGATATCGTGCGGCTGCGGGTAGATGGTCGCGATGCGTTGCAGCTCGTAGCCGACGCCGATGACCAGCGGCTTGAACGGCATCGCTGCCAGCGTGCGGTCGAAGAAGCCGCCGCCATAACCCAGGCGGTAGTTCTGGGGATCGATGCCGACGATCGGCGAGATGACGATGTCCGGCAGCACCGGATCGCCCTCGGCCGGGATTGGGATGTTCCAGACACCTTTCTCCAGCCGGTCGCCCGCTTTGTAGGCGCGGAAGATCAGCGGGTGCCCCTTGTCGATGACGATGGGCAGAGCGGTGCGGCCGCCGCGTTCGTTTATGGACGCCATCCAAGGCCGCAAATCCGGCTCGCCGCGAAACGGCCAGTAGAGACTGACCATGCGCCCGGCGATCTCGCCGATGATCGCGTCGAGGCCATCGGCGATGCGTTGCGACATTACCGCTCGCGCGTCGGCCGAAACGGCGAGACGCGCAGCGATCAGCCGTTCGCGTTCGGCCTTGCGCCAGCGTCTCACATCGATCCAGTCGCTCGAAGGCGCACGGAATTCCGGATCGAGCTCGTGCATGAAACAGGGCGGCGAAGAATACTGCGCCGGAGCATCGTCGTCACGATCGTTGGCCATGCCTCACCTCATCGCGTGTTCGATGACGCTATACCTCGCGATACGATACAACATGTGCATTCACGACATGGAACGACGAGTCTCGGGCACCGTCCATCTGTTGTTGCATTGCACAAAAATACCTACATCCAGGACAGCCAATCTTGCCATCGGGGTGAAGGAAATGAATGAAGCCAGGCATCATGTCGTCGTTGTCGGCGCGGGTTTCGGCGGTCTCGAGTTCACCCGTGCACTTGCTGGCGCTCCGGTGCGTATCACCATGATCGACAAGCGCAACCATCACCTCTTCCAGCCGCTGCTCTATCAGGTGGCGACGACGGCGCTGGCCACCTCCGAGGTTGCCTGGCCGATCCGCCACCTCCTGCGCAAGCGCAAGGATGTGACGACCCTGCTCGCCAATGTCACCGGTGTCGACCGCGCCGGCAAGCGCGTGCTGCTCGATGACGGCAGCGCGGTCGCCTACGACACGCTGGTGCTCGCCACCGGTGCCCGCCACGCCTATTTCGGCCACGACGAATGGGAGCCTTTCGCCCCGGGCCTGAAGACGCTGGAGGACGCCACCAGCATTCGGCGGCGAATTCTGCTGGCCTTCGAGCAGGCCGAGCGGGAGACCGATCCGGCCAAACGCCGGGCGTTGCTGACCATTGCGATCGTCGGCGGCGGGCCGACCGGCGTCGAGCTTGCCGGCACCATCATCGAGCTGGCGCATGACACGCTGCGCGGCGAATTCCGCAACATCGACGCGCGGCAGACGCGTGTGGTGCTGATCGAGGCCGGCGACCGCATTCTGGCCAATTTCGCACCGAAACTTTCCGACTATGCCAGCAAAGCGCTCGAGCGGCTCGGCGTGACGGTCGAGCTTGGCCGGGCCGTCACGCGCTGCGACGCCGAAGGTGTTGTGTTTGGCGATAAGCAACTGGCAGCCCGAACGATCCTGTGGGCAGCCGGCGTTGCCGCTTCGCCGGCCGCTGAATGGCTGGGAGCGAAGGCGGACCGCGCGGGCAGGGTGCTGGTCGAGCCCGATCTGACTGTATCTGGCAGCCCGGAGATTTTCGTCATCGGCGACGCCGCCCTTGTGCTGCGGCCCGATGGCCGGCCGGTGCCCGGCGTCGCGCCTTCCGCCAAGCAGGAGGGCCGACATGTTGCGGCCACCATCAAGGGCAGGCTCGGCGGCGACACGACCGCGCGTCCTTTCCATTACAGACATGCCGGCGATCTCGCCACGATCGGCAAGCGCGCCGCGGTGATCGATTTCGGCTGGCTCAAGCTGACCGGCTGGGCGGCCTGGTGGCTGTGGGGAGTGGCGCACATCTATTTCCTGATCGGTTTTCGCAACCGGCTTGCGGTTTCGCTGAGCTGGCTATGGATTTACGCGACAGGCCAGCGCAGCGCGCGGCTGATCACCCAAGGCGACGACGACAAGGGCTGATTTCCTCGCCCCGATCGTTCATCCGCACGTCATCCGTTGCTGATCGAGTGGCGGCTTCATGCGCGCGACTTGTTGAATGGACTTAGGCAGGTTTCAGAGCGAAGTTCGCTTCGGGGCAGGGCTTGTCAGTTGTCGAAGGAGAAAACATGTCGCAACTGCTCCATCCCGTATCCCGCCGCGATCTCCTTGCGAGCGCCGCCGCAGGGGCACTGATCATGCTGCATCCGTTCTCCGCCCGCGCTCAAGCCAACCAGGCCCATCTCCGGATCATGGAGACCACCGACATCCATGTGAACGTGCTGCCTTACGATTACTACTCCGACAAAACGAACGACACGCTGGGCCTGTCGCGCACGGCGTCTCTCATCGATGCTGTGCGCAAGGAAGCCGTGAATTCGATGCTGATCGACAATGGCGACCTGCTGCAGGGCAATCCGATGGGCGACTACATCGCCTATGAGAAGGGGCTGAAGGACGGCGACCTGCATCCGATCATGAAAGGCATGAACCTGCTTGGCTACGAGTGCTCGACGCTGGGCAACCACGAGTTCAACTACGGCCTGTCGTTCCTGGATAAGGTGCTGGCCGGCGCCAATTTTCCCTTCGTCTGCGCCAATTTGATCCGCGGCACCGAGCTTGCCGCGAACCCGCGCGACGACAAGCTCTATCTCAAGCCCTATGTCATCCTCGACAAGAAGATCAAGGACGGTTCGGGCGCCGAGCAGCCGATCAGGGTCGGCATCATCGGCTTCGTGCCGCCGCAGATCATGGTCTGGGATCTCAAGAACCTCGAGGGCAACGTCAAGACGCGCGACATCGTCGAGGCGACCAAGGCCTGGGTGCCGCAGATGAAGGAGGAGGGCGCCGACATCGTCATTGCGCTGTCGCATTCCGGCATCGACGTGAAGCAGGGCGACATGATGGAGAACGCCTCGTTCTTCGTCGCGGGCGTCGACGGCATCGATGCGGTGTTCACCGGCCACCAGCATCTGGTGTTCCCCGGCAAGAAGGATTTCCAGTCGCTCGACGGTGTCGACACGCAAAAGGGCACGCTGCAGGGTAAACCCGCCGTCATGGGCGGTTTCTGGGGCTCGCATATGGGGCTGATCGACCTGATGCTGGAGCGTGACGGGTCGAAATGGAAGGTCGTTTCAGCCACCTCCGAAGCGCGGCCGATCTTCGAACGCCTCGACAACAAGAACAAGCCGACTGTCCCGGACGACAAGCGCATCATCGCGGCCCTCGAACAGGACCACCAGGCGACGCTGGCCTATGTGCGGCGTCCCGTCGGCAAGACCTCCGCGCCGCTTTATTCCTATTTCGCGCTGGTCGCCGACGATCCGTCGGTGCAGGTCGTCAGCCAGGCGCAGACCTGGTACCTCAGGGATATCCTCAAGAACACGCAATGGAAGGATGTGCCGCTGCTATCGGCGGCCGCGCCGTTCAAGGCCGGCGGGCGCAACGGCGCCGACTACTATACCGACGTGCCGGCGGGCGACATCGCCATCAAGAACGTTGCCGACCTCTATCTCTATCCCAACACCGTGCGTGCGGTCGAAATCACCGGTGCGCAGGTTAAGGAATGGCTGGAAATGTCGGCCGGCATCTTCAACCGGATCGAGCCTGATAAGGCCGACCAGGCCCTCATCAACACTGATTTTCCGTCCTACAATTTCGACGTCATCGACGGCGTCACCTACAAGATCGATCTGTCGCAGCCGTCGAAATACGATGCCAAGGGCGGGCTGGCCAACGCTGGCGCCAATCGCATCGTCGACCTGAGTTTCGATGGGAAGCCAATTGATCGCAATCAGAAATTCGTCGTTGCGACCAACAATTACCGGGCTGGCGGCGGCGGCAATTTCCCCGACATCAATGCCTCGAAGATCATCTACGAGGCGCCGGACACCAATCGCGATGTCATCGTCCGCTATATCGTCAGCGAGGGCACGATCAACCCGTCGGCGGACGACAACTGGTCGTTCGCACCGCTGCCTGGAGCCAGCGCCGTCTTCGAAACCGGCCCCAGGGCCAAGGATTTCGTTGCGCAGGTGAAATCGCTGAGGATCGAACCGGCGGGCGAGGGCAAGGCGGGCTTCGCGAAATACCGCATCCTGCTTTGAAGGGTGGGCTGCGAGGCGGCTCGATCCAAGCCCCTTACGGCGTGGATTGATCCGAGCCGAAACGTTCCTTGATGTCGCATGACGAGATCCAGCGCATCCGTGGAAATGCCGCCGGAATAGCCGTCCGGCAGTTGCTTGATCAGTTCGGGATCGTCGAGCCCTTGCGAAAAGTCGCCGCCGGAATAAGGGCCGAGCAGATAGACGCGGCTGTCGACTCCTTGCATGCGATCGAGAAACCGGTTTGGCCACCCCCACATCCATTTCGCGACGTTGACGGGGATGAGCAAGGTGCCTTTGCGGCAGGCATCCGGAACGTAGCCGGTCCAGCCAATTGCGGCATAGCGCAGGATGCATTGCGTCAGCGATGCGCGGCTTAGCGTATGCATGTCCGGCAGCGCAGCCTTGACCGCGGCAATCGGCTTGTCGCCGCCATAGACCGAGAGATAACCGCGCTCGGCTGGTGCCAGCGTGGCAAGCCATGCGGCCAGCTTTTCGCCTTCGCCCGGATCGTTGCTCTTGACGTTGATGTTGAAGCGGCGGGCCGGGAAGTGCGTCAGAACCTCATCCAGGGATGGCATCATGCCGATACCTTTGCCGCGGAATGGAAAGGTCTTGCCGCCATCCGCCGTATAGCCATAGCCGACATCGAGGGCCTTCAACTCGGCCATGGAATGGCTGCGCGTTTCTCCCGTGCCTTCCGTGCGGCAATCCAGCGTCCAGTCATGGAAGACGGCGAACTTGCCGTCCGTCGTCGGGTGAACATCCAGTTCGAGCGCGTCGGCGCCCAGCGCAAAGGCGGCCTCCATCGAGGGAATTGTGTTTTCGAGGTAGCCATGGCGCGGCGGCAACATGCGACTGGCGGTACAAGTCTGTCCTGTCATGCCTGCGCGCAAATAGTCCTGGGCAAGGCCGCGATGGGCAAGCATCTCCGGCTTGCCGGCGGGGCGATTCGATAACAGCGAGGTGTTGTTGAGCCAGATGCCCACCGCAGCGACAACAATGACGCCGAAGAAGATCGTCCGTCTGCGCATCAGGTGATTTCCGATTCGTCCGTCCTGCCCGGCATTCTGCTTCGCGATCGGACTTTTTGACGGCGACGGCGCGGCGATGTCGAGATCATGCTCGACATAGCCTGGTCAAGAGCGTGTCGGCTTACGCCTTGTAGACCACCTGGCGCACGTCGATGTAGCTGGCGCGGAAGCCAGCCTCGCAATAGTGCAGGTAGAACTCCCAGAGTTTCTTGAAGCGGTCGTCGAAGCCGAGCGGGACGATCTTTTCCCATGACGCCCAGAACCGGTGGCGCCACTCGGCAAGCGTGCGCGCGTAGTCGTCCGGAAACACGCGCTCGCGCAGATGGGCAAGGCCATGATCCTTGCCCAGTGCCTTCAGGATCGACGGTGTCGGCAGCATGCCGCCCGGGAAGACGTAGCGCTGGATGAAATCCGGCCTGGCGCGATAGGTGTCGTAGGCGGCTTCGTTGATGGTGATGATCTGCAGGCCGGCGGTGCCGCCAGGCCTTAGAC
>NZ_RZOL01000321.1:0-7220 GCF_004022985.1 Mesorhizobium sp. M7A.F.Ca.ET.027.02.1.1
CCGGTGGCCGAGCGGTTCGGCATCGCGTCGCGGCTCGACCGCTGGATCATCCGCACCGCGCTGTCGCGGCATGGTGCCGCCTTGCGTTCGGGGGCGTTGACGCTTGGCTTCAATCTGTCGGCGCAGACGCTGAGCGACCCGCAGCTTTGGGACTTCGTGGACAACGTCATAGAAGAAACCGGGGCGCCGCATTCGGGCATCGGCTTCGAGATCACCGAAACCGCCGCCGTCACCAATTTCGACGCGGCCGAACAGTTTGTGCGCAAGGCGCGCGAGCGGCACTGCCGGGTCAGCCTCGATGATTTCGGCGCCGGTATGAGCTCGTTCGAATATCTCCGGCGGTTCCCCGTCGACACGATCAAGATCGACGGTTCCTTCATCGAACACATCACGCAAAGCCGTTTCGACCGCGAGATCGTGCTGGCCATCACCAGCATCGCCCGCAGCCTCGGCTGTGACGTGGTCGGCGAGAAGATCGAACAGCAGGACACGCTGGCCATGTTGAGCGACATGGGCGTCGCCTTCGGCCAGGGATTTTTGCTGCACCGGCCAGAGCCGCTGGAACGAATTGTCGCGCGTGCGACCAAGGGAGCGACGGCCCGCAAGGCATCGTGATCCGGGTGCGGCGAGTTTCAGGCCAGGCCGAACTGACCTGAAACTCGCCGCATTCTATCCGGTTCGGCGCGCCGTCGATTGCGGAAACTCCAGCACTCCAGCCTCGGGTCGCCTGTGCTGCGCCTCCGTCACCGCTTCGATCAACAGATCGAGCGCTTCACAGGCCGCGCGACTCGTCTCGTCGTTGCCTTGCAGATAATGATAGGCGCGTTCGAGGTGGATGCGGGCGGCTGAAAAATCGCTGGTCAATGGTCCCTCCATGATCCCGCCCTAGAAGACCTTGCCGGAGACGAGGGAACGCCGGGTAAATATCCACAAGCGGCTTTTATTCAAATGCCGCCGAATGTTGCGGGGAGGCGCGCGGCGTTGATGCTGCCGATCTCCCCGTGTGGGGGAGATGTCCGGCAGGACAGAGGGGGGCGCTGTCCTGCCGACCTGAACAATCAGATTTTCGATCTGTTTCGCAGCCTGCACGCTTGATGAAATGAAGTTGTAGATCAGAGAGGCTGGAGATCTGTCACGCCCCCCTCTGCCCTGCCGGGCATCTCCCCCACGAGGGGGGAGATTGGCGGCTTCACCGCCGCGTGATTAGACTGTCAATGCGCAAGGTGAGACCGATGATCGTCCAGGCCTGCATCAACGGCGCGCGCGTGCGCGATTTCCACCCGAAGCTGCCGCTGACTGCCGAGGCAATGGCCAACGATGCGGCAGCCTGCGTCGCCGCTGGAGCGGCCGAACTGCACATCCATCCGCGCGGCACTGACGGGCGCGAAAGCCTGGCAGCCGTCGACGCCACCGTGCTGGCGGTGCGCCGGACCTGCCCGGGAACACTGGTCGGCGTGTCGACCGGCGCCTGGATCGAGAACGACGTCGAGCGGACCCGCACGGCGATCGCCGGCTGGCGAGACCTGCCTGACTATGCTTCGGTCAACCTGTCCGAAGCGGATGCGCCCGCCGTGATGGAACTGCTGCGCCAGCGTGGTGTCGGCATCGAGGCGGGGCTTGCCGTTGTCGCCGATGCCGAGCGCTTCGTAGCGCTTCCCGGCCACGACCAGGTGCTGCGCATTCTGATCGAGATCGACATCCCGGACCTGTCCGCTGCACTCGACGAAGCGCCTGGCATCGTCGCCGTGCTCGAGCGCGCCGGGGTACGGCGGCCGATCCTGCTGCATGGCGTTGATGCAACTGTCTGGCCCTTCGTCAAACTTGCGCATCGCAAGCGTTGGTCGACACGGGTCGGTCTGGAAGACGGCAAGACGCTCGCCGATGGCAGGGCAGCCAAGGACAATGCGGAAATCGTCGCGGCGGCCGTTACGATTTTTCGCGGTGCGCCTGCGGTCTGATCGACGCCTCAGTCCTGTCCGCCGACCGGTGCGCGGCAGCGCATCGGTGAGCAGGAATTCCTTCGATCATGCCGGCGACGGGCGCGCGTAGATGCTCGCCGTTGCTCAGGCCGCCCGGGCGGCGATGTCTGGGTGGCGGCAGCAGGTTCGCCGACACGAGGACCGCTTCCTGCATCGGCTGACGAAGAAAGAGCGCGCAACGCTGCTGCGCCTCTTGCGCCTGATCTGGACGGACGAAGGCTGGAGGGCGCCTTTTCAAGTAGACATTTTGGCGATTGCTCAAAAAATCTTATCGATTACAGTCAAACCGTTGAGCAAGATTTTGCGCAACTGCCTTACATAGGGGGCGAGTCGATCGGATCGGTTCTGAAGCTGCTTTGGCTTTCCTGGCGAGAGCTGACCTGCGTTGCCGCCTTGCTGGCACTGGCAGGGTGTGGCGCGGCTGACGTAAACTTTGCCGACTGCGTTGGCCAAGTCGCCGGTAGCGCTCGGCAAATGGAGGCCTGCACATACGTCATCGACGATGCGGCCAGACGCGTTGATGAGCGCAGCACCGCTTACCTCAGGCGCGGCGCTGGCTGGAGTGTGAAGGGCGACGATGGCCGCGCAATCGCCGATATCGATCAGGCAATCCGCCTCGAACCCGCGCAGGTCGACGCCTACTTGAATCGGGGCCTGATCGAGGTCCACAAAGATGATTTCGACCAGGCTATGGCCGATTTCGAGAAGGCGATCGGCATCGATCCAAAACGCGCCGACGCCTACAACGGTCGAGGCTATGCCTGGTTCAGAAAAGGCGACAATGATCGTGCTCTTGCCGACTACACCAAGGCGCTCGATCTCGACCCGAAACGAGTCGAAACCTACAACAACCGGGGTGCCGCATTTGCGGCCAAGGGCGACTTGGATCGCGCTATGGCCGATTTCGATCAGGCCATTGGCCTCGACCCCAAGTTTGCGAGTGCTTACTACAATCGAGCGATGGCATGGATTGCCAAGGGCGACTATGACCATGCCATGGCCGACAGCGACCAGGCGGTCAGCCTCCATCCGAGTGCAGATGCCTACACCAATCGAGGTCTGATTTGGGCGACCAAAGGCGATTACGACCGCGCCATGGCCGACTACGACCAAGCCATGGCTCTCGATCCGAAGTACGCGGGCGCTTACTACAATCGAGGCCTGCTATGGTCGCAAAAGGGCAAGCAGGACCGTGCGATGGCCGACTACACCAAGGCAATAGAAGTTGATCCGAAATATCTCCGTGCTTACGTCAATCGAGGCGTGATTTTGGTGGATAAGGGCCAATACGACCGCGCCATCGTCGATTACGATAAGGCCATCACTCTCGATCCGAAATTAGGCATTGCCTACTACAACAGGGGCCGGGCCTGGTTTGCAAAGCACGACTACGACCGAACCATCGCGGACTATAGCCGGGCAATTACGCTCGGTCCGAAAGACAGCGCTGCTTACGGCAACCGCGGCCTGGCCTGGCATAGGAAGGGCAATGATGATCGCGCCATCGCCGACTACGACAAGGCGATTGGCCTCGATCCCAAAGATGCCAAATTCTATCTCGGTCGAGGCGAGATTTGGCATAGGAAGGGCAATTACGACCGCGCCTTGGATGACTATAACCACGTCATCGATCTGGATCCGGCGTCCGAAGATTACGGCAACCGAGCCATGGTATTGTGGGCAAAGGGGGACTATGCCCGCGCCATCGCTGACTATGACAAGGCGACCAGTATCGATCCGAAATATGCCTATGCCTTTCTGGGTCGGGGCATCGTCTATTTGTATTCGGACACGCCTGCCAAGGCGCAGGTGGACTTCGAGCAAGGGGCGGGGCTGGCGCCCGACAACGCCTATTTTGCGATCTGGCTGGACATCGTGGAGCGGCGCAACGGAGCGGCGGGCCATTTGCAGGATGCAATTGGCAAGCTCGACATGACGAAGTGGCCGGCGCCGGTGGTTCGCATGCTGCTCGGCGAGAAGACGCCGGCCGAAACGCTCGCCGCCGCCGATGATCCGGACGCGGCTACGAAAACCGGACAGGTGTGCGAGGCCAATTTCTACACTGCCGAACTCAGCCAACTCCATGCATATAACGATGAAGCTTTGCGGCTTTACCGGCTCGCCGCCAGCGATTGCCCGAAGGATTTCTATGAAAGCATCGCCGCCAACGCCGCGCTTCGCGCTCTGGCGCCATGAGGCGAATGTAGCGGCGCAGAATAGGCCCTACCCTTCATCCAAGAGCTATCCTGATCGCCTTATCGACCACCGGATGGAGGCCACTGGCCTGGAAGGACAGCCGGTTGCCGGAGCCGACATTGCTGGTCATGGCGATGGTCAGGCCGGACAGCGGGTCGTGCAGCATCACGGCGACGTAGCCGGGGATGCTGCCCTGATGGCCGTAGAAGGCGCGGTTGGCGTAGGCGCTCTGGAACATGCCGGCACCGGTTTCGCGCATGCGGGTGCCCGGAAAACTCGCCGGGACGCGATGTTCGAACATTTCGTCGAAGAAGGGCGGCGACAGCAGCTTTCCGGAAAAGAGACCGCGCGTGAAGGCCACCATATCCGACGGCGTCGACACCATGTCGCCGCAGCCATAAGCGGCGCCGAACGGGAAGGAATCGGAGGAATCCTGCAAGTCGTCGGAGTAGGGCAGCACGCCGTCCATGCGCCACATCTCGCCGCCCGAGGCGATATCGGCGGGCGCATTCGCCGCCGGCGGCGGCCGGTGGTAATAGCCGCGCACCATCGATTTCTCCGGAAAGGCCTCGGTTGCCGGCGACCAAGTATTCTCCAGGCCGAGCGGGTGCAGCACCGCGCTTCTGACATAGCCGCCCAGCGACTGGCCGGTGACAGCCTCGATCACCATGCCGGCCAGCACATAGCCGGTGTTGTTGTAGACGGCGGGCCCGCCTGGCGCCTTCTGCTTGTCGGAAACGAAGGCTATGTCGACCAGCTGTTGCGGCGTCCATTGCCGGCTCGGATCCATCGGAATGTAATATTCGAACTCCGGCAGGCCGCTGCGGTGGTTGATCAGCTGGCGCACCGAAATGTCTTTTGCTCCTGGGAGGTCGGGAAACCAGGAGGCGATCGGTGCGCCGAGCTCGAGCTTGCCGTCCTGAGCGAGCTTGACCAATGCGGCGGCGACGAAGGTCTTGGTGCAACTGCCGATCTTGAACAGGCGGTCGGGCGAGACGGCAACGCCATGCTCCCGGTCGGCGAGGCCGGCAGTGATGGCGGTTGGTGCGGCGCCAGTGGAGTATGCGAGTGATGCGCCCACCGCGCCATCGGTGAGATAGGCTTTGAGGAGAGCGTTGAGGTCTTCACGCATGGATTCTGCTTTCGCCGCCAAATTACTGGTTTTATTCATGTCGGTGCGTCCCCCGGCCGGGCCCGAGGGCAGGGTCGCCAAGCTTCACTCCGCCATATCGACAGCGGCAAAGTTCTGCCGGCCGAAGGGGTCGAGCACGTAGTTGAGCACGCTCTTGCGGATCGGGATCGCCACCACCGAATGGGCGATCGGCGCCACCGGCACCTCGACCTTCAGGATCGCTTGCGCCCTGGCGTAGATGTCGGCGCGCTGTTTCGGATCGGCGGCGACGCGACCGTCCTGCAGCAGCTTCTCGAAGGCCGGATCGCACCAGCGCGAGCGGTTGGAGCCGCCCTTCACGCCGTCGCAGGACAGCAGGTAGCTCAGCATGTTGTCGGGGTCGCCATTGTCGCTGCTGCCGCCGAGCAGATAGGCGTCCTGTTCGCCCGCCGCGGTGCGCTTGAGATATTCGCCCCATTCAAAGCTGACGATCTCGGCATTGACGCCGACTTTCGCCCAGTCGGCCTGGATCATCTCGGCCATGCGCTTGGCATTGGGATTGTAGGGCCGCGATACCGGCATCGCCCACAGGCTGATCTTCAGGTCGCTCTCGTGGCCGGCTTCCTTCAGCAGCGCCTTCGCGCCATCCGGGTCATAGTCGATGCCGGCGTCGGTGACGGCCCCGATCTGCGCCGGCGGCACGACGCTGCCGGCGACCGTGCCGGCGCCGGCATAGACGGCGTCGACGATCGCCTTGCGGTCGACGGCCTTGGCCAGCGCCATGCGCACGCGCACATCGCCGAGCGGCTGGTGTTCGACATTGAAGCCGAGAATGCCGATGTTCTGGCCCTTAAGGTCGAGCACGGTGATGTCGGGGTCGGTGCGCAAATCGGCGACGGCGCTTGGCGGCGGCGGGGCGGCGACCTGGCACTCATTGGCCTTGAGACGCTCGACGCGCGTGGTCGGTTCGGGCGTGACGGCGAACACCAGCGTGTCGATCTTCGGCGCGCCGCGCCAGTAATCCTTGTTGGCGGCGTAGCGGATCTGGCTGTCGGGCACATAGGCCTGCAGCACGAACGGGCCGGTGCCGACGGGCTCGCTATCGATCAGTTCCGGCGTGCCGGCGGCGACCATCTTTTCGGTCTGCTCCAACGACAGGATAGAGAGATAGTCGAGCGCAATGCCGGGCAGGAAGGTGACGTGGCCGCCGTCAGGGAGAAGCGCACGGTGTGGTCGTCAACCTTGTCGATCTTGTCGATCAGCGAGCCCATGCCCAGTGCGTTGAAGTACTCGTAAGCGCCGCCGCCGAGCTTGTGGTAGGGATTGCTGGCGTCGCGCTGGCGGTTGAAGGTGTACAGCACGTCGTCGGCATTGAACTCGCGCGACGGTGTAAAGTGGTCGTTCGACTGGAATTTCACGCCGTGGCGTAGGTGGAACGTGTAGATCTTGCCGTCGGCTGAGACCTCCCAGCTTTCGGCCAGCGCCGGCCCGACCTCGGTCGTGCCAGGCTTGAACTCGACCAGCCGGTTGAAGATCGTCTTGGCGGCGGCATCCATGGTGGAGTCCGCCGTGCCGATCGCCGGGTTGAAGGTTTCGGGATTGGCTTCCGAGCAATAGACCAGGGTTTTGGCGTAGGCCTGTCCGCCAAGAAGGACGGACGAGGCCAGTAAGGACGAGGTAAGGACTGCGCGCAGAACGGATTTCATCGCAAACGCTCCTGATGACACTTTACGGGTTGAGGGAATGGGCAGGCCGGTGAAGTTCATGGCGTCGCCGCCGGGGTGATGAAACGGTCGGGCGCAAGCGCGGCGGAGGTGATGCCGCGTGCCGTGAGATCGTCCGGCAGCGGTTGGCCGCGCAGCAGCGCCGAACCCAGCCGCGCCAGCGTCAGCGACACCTGGAAACCGTAGCCGCCCTGGCCGCCGAGCCAGAAG
>NZ_RZOL01000322.1:0-7205 GCF_004022985.1 Mesorhizobium sp. M7A.F.Ca.ET.027.02.1.1
GCGCTGAGCAGCAACCTCGTCATCTTCACCCGCGACCTGCGCAACGCGACCAGCTTCGCCGAGACCACCGGCACCGCCTGGCGGGCGGAGACACGCGATGCCCTGACCACATCGGCGCGCGGCCATTCGGAGCGCCTGACCGGCGAGATCGAGACGCTGACCGCCCAGCTTGCGGCGATCAAGCCACGGCTGTCGATCAAGACCGTCAACGAACTCCAGTCCGCTTCCGTCAACGGCGATCTGTTCTGGTCGCCGCGCGACATGGTGCGCAATTTCAACCTGATGTCGATGGCGCAAAAGGTCGACGAGTGGAGCTATCGCGAAATCCGCAACCAGAACGACCTGTTCGCCCAGCCGATGCTGGTCCGCGTCCGCACCGCCATGGATGATGAGCGCCACCTGGCCGATGCCTCAAGCGACAGGCTGCTGCTGTGGGCGAGCGGCATCCTGTTCGCGGCACTTGCCATCGTCGCCTTCTGGATCTTCCGCCCGATGGAAGTGGCAATCCGCCGCGCCTTTGCCGAATCCGCGGAATCCCTGTTCAAGGCCGAGGCCGCCGACCGCGCCAAATCCGAATTCCTGGCCAATATGAGCCACGAAATCCGCACGCCGATGAACGGTGTGCTCGGCATGGCCGAACTGCTGGCCAAGACCGATCTGACCCCGCGCCAGAAGACCTTCACCGACGTCATCGTCAAATCCGGCAACGCGCTGCTCACCATCATCAACGACATCCTCGATTTCTCCAAGATCAATGCCGGGCAACTCACTCTCGACCCTGCTCCCTTCCGCCTTTCCGAGGCGGTCGAGGATGTGGCGACGCTGGTCTCGGCGCGCGTCGCCGAAAAGAACCTTGAACTGATCGTGCGTGTCGACCCGCGCCTGCCGGCCCATGTCGTCGGCGACGCCGGCCGGTTCCGGCAGATCATCACCAACCTGCTCGGCAATGCCGTGAAGTTCACCGAAAAGGGTCATGTGCTGATCGATGTCGGCGGCGAAATCGTCAACGACGTGGTCCAACTCAAGATCCGCGTCGAGGACACCGGCATCGGCATACCGGCCGAGAAACTGCAGAACGTGTTCGAAAAATTCGCGCAGGTGGACGGCTCGTCCACCCGCCGTCATGAAGGCACGGGGCTTGGCTTGGCCATCGCCGCCCGCCTCGTCGACCTGATGGCAGGCAAGATCGGCGTCGAAAGCGAGATCGGCCGCGGCTCGGTGTTCTGGTTCGCGGTGCCGCTGCCCGCGCATCAGGCCGCGGCGCGCGACGAGATCGTGCCGGTCGACGTCACCGGCGCGCGCGTGCTGGTCATCGATGACAATCCGGTCAACCGCGAAATCCTGCTCGAGCAGCTCAGAAGCTGGAGCTTCGATTGCGCCGCCGCCGAAAGCGGCGCGGTTGGGCTGGCCTTCCTCGACCGCGCCTTTCAGTTGGGCGCCGCTGTCGACTGCATCATCCTCGACTACCAGATGCCGGGAATGAACGGCGCCGACGTCGCCAGAGCCATTGCTTCCGACAGCCGCCTGTCGGCCATCCCGATCGTTATCCTGACCTCGGTCGACCAGGTCGATTTCGGTAAGATGATCATCGACTTCGGCATTGCCGCGCATCTGACCAAACCGGCGCGCTCCGCGGTGCTGCTCGGCACCGTCATCTCGGTGATTCAGAAGGCCCGTTCGCAGGTCGGCAAGGCGCGGTTCGTCCGTGAACCGATTGTGCAGGCTTCCCTGGCAGCGCCGCCCGCCTTCACTGTCATCCGCGGCCCGGCAATGCCGGTCACGGCAGCGCCGGAATTGACAACCGCGCCGAACGGACCGATCGACATCCTCATTGCCGAGGACAATGACGTGAACCAGTTGGTCTTCGGCCAGATCCTCAATGGGTTGGGCTTGAGCTACCGCATCGCCGGCAATGGCCGCACGGCGGTCGAAATGTACCGGGCGCTGCGCCCCAAGCTGATCCTGATGGACGTTTCGATGCCCGAAATGAACGGCTATGAGGCGACCCGCGCCATCCGGGCGATGGAGGTCTCGACGGGCGCCCACATCCCGATCATCGGCGTCACCGCGCACGCGCTGAAGGGCGATCGCGACAAGTGCATCGAATCTGGCATGGACGACTATCTGCCGAAGCCCGTTTCGCCCGACCGCCTGGGCACCAAGATCGGCACATGGCTCAGCGAGACGGTGGTGGCCAAGACGGCGTAAAAGCCGGCCCTATTGGTCAGGCCGATCGGCGCAACCGGCCGATCGGGATGATTTCCGGCGAGGTCACGCCATAAGGCGTGCCCTGCCAGTCACCCAGCCACTGCTCGACCAACAGGCCAGCCTCGTCCAGCATCCGCGCAAGATCTTCCTTCTTGGGGAACGCGATCTTGGATTCGGCGCCCAGAACAGGTCTACCGCCCGGAATGTCATAGAAGGTCGAGTAGGTGACGATGCCGGTAGCGGCATCGTGTCCGGCATCATACCAGGCTTTGACCGTGCCGAGGTCGGGATGCGTAACCGCCCGTTCGGAGCGCTGCGGCGTCCATTCCAGCCATTCCTCCTCGGCGGGATTTCGTGTGTCGAAAATGAAGAGCCCGCCAGGAGCGAGATGCTCAGTGATGGTGCCCAGCACCGCCATCTGATCCTCGCCTGTCAAGAAAACCTGGAACGCATGCCCGGTGAGCAGGACCAGATCGAAACGCCGCCCGAGCCGAACAGTACGCGCGTCAGCCTCGACCCAGTCGACCCTGTCGCCGCCGGCCCTGCGCCGCGCGACGTCGAGCATCGCCGATGCCGGGTCAACGCCAGTGACACTATGCCCATCGGCAAGTTCGGCAGCCAGTTGGCCAGTGCCACAGCCGAGATCGAGGACCGAGCCGCGATTTACGGCAAGACCGATACAGTATTCAAAATCGGCGCGGCCGCTTTGGTTCTCAATATCATAGAACTGGACGAAGTCAGGATCGCTGTAGATAGGGTCGGTCATAGTTCTCCGCCTATACTCCAAATTTCCAGCTGCGGCCCATCAATGCGTCAGGCCGCCGCGTCCAGGCGATAGCGACGCATCCAGTCGAGGCTTGTCGCGTCAGCGAGCTTTGCAACGCCGGGGCTTATATCTTCGGCGTCTGGTGCTCGGACATCCAAAACTTCACAGATGCCTAGCAACGTCGCCGCCGGATTGCTCGAAAGGCGCTCGTAGCCAACCCGAAGCGGGGTTATGCCTTGCTCAGCGAACCAAATGTTCCATGCCGCATCATAGGTCTCGAGTTCCGTGACCTCTCGTTTGATCCGCTCGAAATCATATTGGGGCTCTTTCGGCGGTGCGACCCTTTCGATCTCGGTGCCGTCGGGAGCGATATGCCAAAGACCGGTCTGCTCCGCCTTGATCAGGGAGACAGCCTGCGCGAGCTTGTTCTCCCGCGAGAGGTGTATGTAGAGGACGCGGCCAAAGGCCTTTTCAAGACGCGCTCTGTCGGACGGCAGTTTTGGAAAAATCCGGTCGAGGGTTGCCGAGAGTTCATCCAGATTTTCGCGCATTAAGCGAAGGCCGAAGAGGCCGGTCCCACCCTTGCCCGCAGCCATCGCCGCGTTGAGATAGGCGACATTGAAGTCGAGCTCACTCATCGTGTCGCGATCGGGCAGCTTCCACTCTTCAGCCCACTCCAGCACATCCTGCCGCCGATAGAATGAGTGCGGATCGCCAGTCGTCTTCGTGGATGCCAGAAGCTTGCACAGCAGCGTGCTTCCGGTCCTCGGCGTGCCGCAGATGATGTATCCATCGAACATGTTGAGACCCATGCTGCTCGTCAAAGACAGGGCCGCCGCCCAGTAAGGATGGCGGCCGCTATAGCTGAAATCTTTGCTGGATGCGACGTCACGGCTATCGCTTTTAAATGCCTCTCTCGGACAAACACCATGCCTGCAGCGGCCAAATTTACCGGTTGCGCACCACCACGCACGCCCCACCGACACTTTGCAATTTCTGGCAAATAACGTTGGCATCGGCGCGGCGGTCGACACCGATCCTGACCGCGTAGATGCCGCGCCGGCCGATCGGCGTGCGCACCCGGCTGACCACCGGATCATGCCCGTTGAGTAGGGCCGGGAACCGGCTCCTTACCCTGACCCACTGGTTGATCGCGGCGCTGCGGCGAAAATTGCCGGCCACCTGGATGCCCCATGGCTTTATGTTGATCGAAGCCATGGCCACCGTCCGCGACATGATCACCGGCAGTTTTCGGCAAGCGACGGCAAACTCCGTCTTTGCGTCGAGCGGCTCGACCTTTCCAGCATAGGCCCGGTCGGTGAACTTGTCGGCTGGTTCGCCCATGATGTCTAAGACATAGCTTTCGGTTTCCATCGGCAGGAAACCGCCGGAGCTGAGCCAGCGCGACACCCGGCTCTCGCCGGCATTGTAGGCGGCGGCCGCCAGGCCGAGATTGCCATAGCCGGTTTTCATTTCGGCGAGATATCTGGCCGAAGCCGGGATCGCCTGGTTGATGTCGAAGGAATTGGCAAGCCCGCGCATCTTGGCGGTGCCCGGCATGAACTGGGCAATGCCTTCGGCACCGACCGGACTGACGGCGTTGGGATCGAAACGGCTTTCCTTCCAGATCAGCCGGGCGAAGAAATCCCTGGACAGGCCGTTCTGGTCGGCATTCGCCTGGATCAGATTGCAGACCTTGTCGATCAGCCGCTGCTTGGCGGATTGCGGCGGATCGGCCTGCACAAGGGTCGACCAGGTCAGCCCGTACAGCAGGATCAGCGCTGCCCAAAGGAAACGCTGCATCGGTTCTACTCGGCCGCGGCCTTGCCGCGACCGAACCGTTGCTCGATATAGTCGGCGACCATTTTCTCGAAATCCGCGGCGATCGACGGCCCGCGCAGCGTCGCCGCCTTTTTGCCGTCGACGAAGACAGGCGCCGTCGGCATTTCGCCCGTGCCGGGCAGCGAAATGCCGATATCGGCATGCTTGGACTCGCCGGGGCCGTTGACGATGCAACCCATCACCGCGACCTTGAGGTTCTCGACGCCGGGGTATTTGTCGCGCCACACGGGCATGTTCTTCCTGAGATCGGCCTGGATGTTCTGGGCGAGTTCCTGGAACACGGTGGAGGTGGTGCGGCCGCAGCCGGGGCAAGCGGCAACAATCGGCACGAACTGTCTGAACCCCATGGTTTGCAGCAATTCCTGCGACACCTGCACCTCGCGCGTGCGGTCGCCGTTCGGCTCCGGTGTCAGCGAGATGCGGATGGTGTCGCCGATGCCTTGCTGGAGCAGGATGCCCATGGCGGCCGACGAAGCGACGATGCCCTTCGAGCCCATGCCGGCTTCGGTCAGGCCGAGATGCAGCGCGTGGTTGGAGCGGGTGGCGAGTTCGGTATAGACGGCTATCAGGTCCTGCACGCCGCTGACCTTGGCCGACAGGATGATTTTTTCGCGGCCAAGGCCGATCTCTTCCGCCATCTCGGCCGACAGGATCGCCGACTGCACGATCGCCTCGCGCATCACCTCCTGGGCCGTCAGCGGAAAACCCTTGTCCTGGTTGTCGTCCATCAGCCGGGTCAAAAGCTCCTGGTCGAGCGAGCCCCAGTTGACACCGATGCGCACCGGCTTGTCGTGCCTGATCGCCATCTCGACGATATCGGCGAACTGGCGGTCCTTCTTGTCCTTGAAGCCGACATTGCCCGGATTGATGCGGTATTTGGCCAGCGCCTCGGCGCAGGCCGGATGATCGGCCAAAAGCTTGTGGCCGATATAGTGGAAATCGCCGACCAGCGGCACGTTGATGCCGAGCCGCTGAAGCCGCTCATGAATGCGCGGCACGGCGGCGGCACTCTCGTCGCGATCGACGGTGATGCGCACGATCTCCGAGCCGGCCCGGTGCAGCGCTGCGACCTGCGCAACCGTCTGGTCGATATCGGCCGTATCGGTGTTTGTCATCGATTGGACGATAACGGGCGCACCGCCGCCGACGACCACGCCGCCGACATCGACGCTGACCGACGTGCGGCGGGGGAAAGGAGAGGAAAAATATCCGGTCATGCCGGCAGCCTTTTGTCTCTGGAGCATCTTGTGTCCTGCATGGACGCACAACGACGCCCCGGGCCGATGCGCTGAGGTCCGGGCATGAGGTGGAGGAGCAAAGATGGCTTGTCAATGGCGACAGGTCGCCACTGGCCGGAATCGCCCGCCGCCGGCGACCAGAAACAATCGACGATCTGGCGAAACGGGCGACGATCGAAGCGGAGATTGAGCCGGGTGCAAGTCCAGCTTCGGCTGACAGACCGGTGCTGGAAAATCAAAACCCTCCACGCCGGCGGCGGGGCGCCGCCGGGAAAAGAGGCCGCGGATATTGGGCGGCTATGTCAGGAGGGCGTCAATGCGTGGTCGGTTTGCCTCTTAGTTTTTCAATCTCGTCCTTGAGTGCCAGCTTGCGTCGCTTGAGATTCACGATTTCGAGGTCGTCGACCGATGGATGATTCATCGCGTCATCGATTTCACGTTCGATGTCGCCGTGTTTCCGCTGCAACTCATCAAGATGGGATGCAAGAGACATGATTGGTTCTCCCTTTCATGGTTTTCCTCGATTGCAACCGTCACGGCGCGTCCACCGCAGGTTCGCTTCTGTGACGGCACAATGACACTGTGCCACCATCCGGCCGCGATGTCGAATGATCCGTGGTAGCATTCCACGACACCTTGAAATGTGATATGGGCTGCACGCCGGTGACAAAACACCCGGTCCCGCCCAATCAGGCCCAGTTTTGGGCGCCGCAGACGTGCAGACGGTAGAGAATGTCCGATCAGGAACAGGCCGATATTCGCCTAGAATTTTCCCGCCTGAAGCAGGAACACGCCGATTTCGATGCGGCCATCAACGCGATGATCGCCATGGCCTGCGATCCGCTGCAGATCCAGCGCATGAAGAAGAAGAAGCTGTTCCTGAAGGACCGGCTGATGGCGCTGGAAGACAAGATCATTCCCGACATCATTGCGTGAGTTGGCGTTCGCTCGCTCGCGCTACCCGGCGATCGAAAGCTTCGCGGCACGATCACGCAGCAGGCCGATAAGTTCGCCGGTCCGCCCCTCGGATGTATCGATGGGGACCACCAGGCACATCGTCGCCTCGACCTTGCCCGGCGCTGAAAACACCGGCGCGGCAAGGCACTTGGTATAGGCATCGACAAGGCCCGAAGTGACGCAATAGCCGGTGA
>NZ_RZOL01000323.1:0-7202 GCF_004022985.1 Mesorhizobium sp. M7A.F.Ca.ET.027.02.1.1
CCGAATCCTCCGAAGGCAGGCGCGCCGCCGCCTTCAGCCACGGCACCACGCCGAAACAGCGCCAACCCGTGAATGTCTCGATCGACTTCAGCCCATCGTCGAACAGCGAAACGTCGCCGCGGAACTTGTTGATGAGATAGCCGACGATCATGCGCCGGTCCTCCTCCGGCAGGATCAGATGCGTGCCGGCGACCGAAGCGATGACGCCGCCGCGATCGATGTCGCCGACCAGCACCACCGGCACGTCGGCGCGCGTGGCAAAGCCCATATTGGCGATGTCGCGGCTGCGCAGGTTGATCTCGGCCGGCGAACCCGCGCCCTCGACGATGACGAGATCGGCGCCCTCGCCGACCTTGCCCCAGGAGTCCAGAACGGCGTCCATCAACTGGCCCTTCATCGCCTGGTAATCACGCGCCCGCGCTTCTCCGAACATTTTGCCCTGCACGATGACCTGTGCGCCGACATCGGTCTGCGGCTTCAGCAGCACCGGGTTCATGTGGACCGAGGGTGCCACGCCGCAAGCGATCGCCTGCAGCCATTGCGCGCGGCCGATCTCGCCGCCGCCAGCTTTGTCGCCGGGAATATCGGCAACGGCGGCGTTGTTCGACATGTTCTGCGGCTTGAACGGCCGCACCTTCAACCCACGCTTCTTTGCCGCGCGGCAGAGGCCGGCGACCAGCACCGTCTTGCCGACGTCGGAACCCGTGCCTTGCAGCATGATCGCTCTGGCCATCAGTCCCTGCCCTGCGCCAAGGTTCCGGTGATATCGGATTTCTGCGCCAGCGGCCCGCCGCGCCAGATGTACAGCGCCAGCAATGGGTCTTTGCCGGTGCGCATGGCGTGATTGACGTTGGACGCGTGGTGGACGACCTCGCCGGCCGTGCGCATGCAAAAGCCGCTCTCGCCCATGCGCCATTCGGTACCGCCGGTCAGCGGAATGTAGATTTCCTCGGCAATGTGATGGTGGTCGGGATAGACGATATCAGGCCCAAGGATCAGCACGCCGGCGGCGACCGCGTCATTGACGAAGTGGCCTCGGGTGCCGAACACTTCCAACCAGCCGTAATTGTCGATGAACTCTTTTCCGAAATCCGCCTCGCCATAGGTCTGCCCCCAGCGGAGATCGTTGCGCCGTTCAGCAAGCAGTTGCACCAGCGGCTTGGCATCCGGCGGCGCCAACTCTGCGGCGCGATCGAGATGACGCAGGCAGCTGAGCGGATGCGGCTCCAGCGTGCGAGCCGGCATGTCCCAGCCAATGCGCGCCACGGCATCGCGCACCAAGGCGTGATCCACGGAGAAAAGGTATGCGCGGAACCGGCCCAGCAGTTCATCGAATTTTGTCGTCACATCTTACTCCGGACATGCATTGATGCACAGCCGCTCCGCAGGGGATCGGGTTGCGCGGCGGCATCATTGGTCTAGATTGGTGCGCGCGCAAAGCCAAAAACGACAGGCCAACAGGTCGAAGATTAGGGAGCACGCCATGGACGCCGCGGTCGATGCGAGCACCAGCCAGTTCGAACTTAACGAGGAGCAGCGCGCCATCCAGGAGATGGCGCAGGCCTTCGCCGCAGACCGTGTCGCGCCAAATGCGCTCGACTGGGACCGTAACAAGCATTTCCCGGCCGATGTGATCCGCGAGACCGGCCCGCTCGGCCTCGGCGGCATCTACATCAGGGACGATGTCGGCGGCTCGGCACTTGGCCGGCTCGACGCCGTGCTGATTTTCGAGGCGCTGTCGCACGCAGATCCGGCTTTTTCGTCGTTCATCTCCATCCACAATATGGTGGCGTCGATGATCGACCGTTTCGGCAATGACGAGCAGCGCCAGCGCTTCCTGCCGAAGCTCACCTCGATGGAATGGCTGGCCAGCTACTGCCTGACCGAGCCAGGCTCCGGCTCCGATGCCGCGGCGCTGAAAACGCGCGCGGTCAAGAGCGGCGGCGACTATGTCCTCAACGGCACCAAACAGTTCATCTCCGGCGCCGGCGACAGCGATGTCTATGCCGTCATGGTGCGCACCGGCGCGGACGGCCCGAAAGGCATTTCCACCATCGTCGTGCCCAGAGATGCGCCAGGCCTTTCCTTCGGCGCCAACGAGCACAAGATGGGCTGGCATATGCAGTCGACCCGCCAGGTCATCTTCGAGGATTGCAAGGTGCCGGCGGAGAACCTTTTGTCCGGCGAAGGTGCGGGTTTCGGCATCGCCATGGCCGGGCTCGACGGCGGCCGTCTGAACATCGCCGCTTGTTCGCTGGGCGGCGCGCAGTCGGCGCTCGACAAGGCGCTTTCCTACACCGCCGAGCGCAAGGCCTTCGGCTCGAAGATCAACCAGTTCCAGGCGCTGCAGTTCAGGCTGGCCGACATGGAGACCGAACTGCAGGCGGCGCGTATTTTCCTCTATGCCGCCGCCGCGAAGCTCGACCGCAAGGCGCCGGACGCCGGCAAATGGTCGGCGATGGCCAAGCGCTTCGTCACCGATACCGGCTTCAATGTCGCCAACGACGCACTGCAGCTGCTCGGCGGCTATGGCTACCTGCACGACTACGGCATCGAGAAGCTGGTGCGGGACCTGCGCGTGCACCAGATCCTCGAAGGCACCAACGAGATCATGCGCGTCATCATCGCGCGAGCATTAATTGGAAGGCAGTAGGCAGTAGGCAGTAGGCAGTAGGCAGTGAGATGACCGGCAAGATCAATTCCTACAAGGATCTTATCGTGTGGCAGCAGGGGATGGATCTGGCTGTCGCCACCTATTCTTTGACCAAGGCATGGCCAAAAGAGGAATTGTATGGGTTGACCAGCCAAATCCGCCGTTCAGCAACCTCTATTCCTGCAAACATCGCCGAAGGTTATGGCCGAGACAACAGAGGTTCCTATCAGCAATTTCTGAGGATTGCCCAAGGCTCGCTGAAGGAATTCGAGACACACCTCCAGATCGCTGAACGCATTGGCCTTGCCACGCATGATCAAGCTAGTCAGTTGCTGACATCCACGGAGGGCATCGGCAAAATGCTTCGCCAGCTTATTTTCAAACTTGCACCCGAATAGACCCCTACTGCCTACTGCCTACTGCCTACTGCCTACTGCCTACTGCCTACTGCCTACTGCCTACTGCCTACTGCCTACTGCCTACTGCCTACTGCCTACTGCCTACTGTTAGCCCAAATCACGGAGCACCACTATGACGATCGCCTTCATCGGCCTAGGGAACATGGGCAATCCGATGGCCGCTAACCTGGTCAAGGCAGGGCATGCGGTGAATGGTTTCGACCTTGTGCCGGAAAACCTCACCGTCGCCCGAGAGCATGGCGTGACAGTGATGGCTAATGCCGTTGCCGCGGTGAAGGATGCCGATGTGGTGATTACGATGCTTCCCGCCGGCAAGCATGTGCTCTCCGTCTACGAAGACATCGCGCTCAAGGCCAAGCAAGGCGCACTCTTTATCGATTCCTCGACCATCGACGTCGAGTCAGCCCGCAAGGCCCATGCCGTCGCCAGGAAGCACGGGCTGTCGTCGATCGATGCACCGGTCTCGGGCGGCACCGGCGGTGCCGCGGCCGGCACGCTGACCTTCATGGCCGGAGGCTCCGATGACGCCTTTGCAACTGCCGAGCCGATCCTGAAGCCGATGGCCGGTCGCATCGTCCATTGCGGCGGCGACGGCGCCGGCCAGGCGGCAAAGATCTGCAACAACATGATCCTCGGCATTTCGATGATCGGTGTCGCCGAAGCCTTCGTGCTGGCGGAAAAGCTCGGCCTGTCACACCAGGCGCTGTTCGACGTCGCCTCGACCTCCTCCGGCCAGTGCTGGTCCTTGACCACCTACTGCCCGGTGCCCGGGCCGGTGCCGACTTCGCCCGCAAACAGGGACTACAACCCAGGATTTGCAGCGGCACTGATGCTGAAAGACCTGAAATTGTCCCAGGAAGCCGCGTATGGTGCGGGTGCTGTAACGCCGCTTGGTGCCGAAGCAGCCCAGCTCTATGCCTTGTTCAACGCCCAGGGACATGGCGGGGTCGATTTCTCCGGCATAATTAATTTTCTCAGGGGTAACCCAGCGTAACCCCCGGATTTGCCGGATTTTTCCGGCTTCCTTGGGTGGAAAAAGTGCAAATTTAGATTTGCTTAAGCTCTCGATAACTCCGCGGTAACGATGTCCCTATAAAACGGACTGCGAGGCGGACATATCTCATCCGCCCGGCGCTCCGGATCAGGTCTCGCGTACCGGAGCCCGTAAGTTTCGAAAAGTGCCATAAGTTTCGCAAAGTGTTTGCGTAGCGAAGCGCCATGCGTATCTGGCAAAGCCGCGTTCCTGATGGAGCGCGGTTTTTGCATTTTGCCCTGCAGCACGTTTTGAGACATCGATAACCCGGAACTGTACTCCGGGATGCCTCACATGCGCCCGCGGGCGCCTTCCGGATCATAGGGCGAGTCGGCGATCACCTTGGCCGCGCGGCGCTCGCCGAGGATGGACACCTCGAGCTCGGTGCCGGGCGACACAAGTGCCAGGGGCAACAGCGCAAGTGCGATGTCGTGACCGAAAGTGTAGGAGTAGCCCGCCGAGGTGATGTGGCCGACGAGCTCGCCTTCGCGGTAAACGCCCTCGAAGGCGAACGCGCTCGCACCATCCGTATCGATCGACAACGTGGCGATCCGGCGTGTCACCTGCTTCTGTTTTGCGACCAGTGCCGCGCGGCCGATGAAGTCCCCTTTGTCGAGGCTAATGAATCGGTCGAGGCCGCTTTCCCAGGCTGACAATTCGGGGTTCATGTCGCGATACATGGCGCGGTAGGATTTATCGAGACGAAGCGATTCCAGCGCTTGAAGTCCGGCCAGCCTCAGCCCGTGTGCCTCTCCCGATGCCAGGAGCGCATCCAGCAAATGCCGCTGATAGCAGAGAGGATGATAGAGTTCCCATCCCAGTTCGCCCGAATAGTTGACGCGCAGGAGCCGTACGTCGATGGCCATGCCGACGGTGCCGGACTGCACGCTGAACCATGGAAAGGCTTCATTGGAGAGGTCGATCTCCGTCAGCGGCTGCAATATGTCGCGCGCCTTCGGCCCAACCACCGTGAAGCTGCCGCGATCCTCGGTAACGTTGCGCAGATGCACGCTGCCGTCTTTCGGCAACAGCCGGCTGAGATCGTCAAGGTTCCAGCGCTCTGCGCGCGGCGTCGATATGAGATAGAACAGGTCGCTGTGCAGCCGCGCCACCACATACTCGGCCTGCACGCCGCCGGCTGGCGTCAGGTGATGGGCAAGACCGACACGACCGGAACGCGGCAGTCTGTTGGCCAGGATTCCGTCGAGCCAGTCCTTGGCGCCCGGCCCGCCGACCTCGAACTTGGTCATGGGAGTCATCTCGACCAGCCCAGCGGCCTGGCGGACAGCCTGAACCTCCGCGGCGACGTGGTTCCCTTTGGGGGTCCAGCGCCAGCTGTAGACATTGCGCGCTTCGACACCGGCAGGCGCAAACCAGCTCGGCATCTCCCAGCCGTTCAACACATCCCACACCGCGCCGAGCTGGCTTAGGCGATCATAGGACGGGGCCGTTTTCTGCGGTCGCGCCGCCGGCATGTCCTGGCCAGGATAGTGCTGTGCGGCGTGGGTGCCCCAGGCTTCCCGGACCTTTGCCCGGGTCCAGTTTTTGTTTGCATAGTGGCCGAACCGACGGGGATCCAGCTCCGTCGTGTCGATGCTGTTGCCGCCCTCCACGATCCGTTCGGAGAGGTAATAGCCAATCGCACCGCCCCAAAGGATGCCTCCCGGCACCCCTTCGGCGAGCCAGACATTCTCCAGACCCCACGCCTGTCCCATCAGCGGCAGTTCATCGGCCGTCATCTGGAAAGGTCCTCGCACATTCCGCTTGATGCCGGCGCGTCCGAGCGCGGGGACCAGTTCGGTCGCACGTTCCCAGTTCCAGGACACGGCATCGAAATCCTCATCGAGCAGATCGGCGCCGAACCATTCCGGGACGCCGTTTTCAGCGAACAGCTTGAGCTGCTCGGTGCGCTCATAGGGACCGAACATCAGCCCGTCGCCTTCTTCGCGCAGATAGCCCTCGTAACCCTCGTCCCTGAGGATCGGCATTTCCGGAAGACCAAGCCGCTTGCGTTCCACAATTTCGGGAACCGCCTCGGTGATCCAGTACTGATGCAGGATCGGGATCGCGGGAATGTCCAGGCCAAGCATGGCGCCGGTCTGGCGGGCGTAATTGCCTGTTGCAAGGATGACATGTTCACAGACGATCTCGCCGCGTGAGGTCTTGACCCTCCACTCGCCGCTCGGCATGCGTTCGAAGCCCACAACCTCGGTATCGAGATGGATCTTCGCGCCGAGGTCGCGTGCACCCTTGGCCATGGCCTGGGTGACATCGGCGGGTGCGATGTGGCCGTCATCGGGATGATAAAGGGCACCCAGCATGCTGTTGTTGTCGAGCAGCGGCCAGATTTCTCGCGCTTCCGCGGGCGATACGATCCGGGCCCGCACACCCTGGACCTCGGCAACGTCCATGTAGCTTCTGTACTCGTCCAGCCTGTCGCGCGTGTTGGCAATGCGCAGCTGGCCGCATTTGTGCCAGCCGACGTTCTGGCCCGTCTCCGCCTCCAGCCCCTCATAGATTTCGATCGACCTGGCTATCATGCGGCCGACATTGCGGCTGCGCGCGTAAGAGGGGATGAGCCCCGCGGCATGCCATGTCGACCCGGCCGTAAGCTGCGTTCGCTCCAGCAATGCCACATCGGTCCAGCCGCGCTTTGCCAGACCGTGGAGAATGCCTGCACCCACACAGCCGCCACCGACCAGGACCGCACGAAAGGAACTCACCATATGCGCGTGCCCTTGTATGAAATTGCCACCGGTCCACATGAACGCATGCGCATACTGTCAGACAGCATCCGGCTTTTCAGCATATTTCCTTGTCTGGAACGCAGCAGTGGTCACCCGACTGTTGGGCCACAAAGCCGGCCGAACTGTCAGCCTTCGCGCCCGCGTTTAGGCTGCGTTTTTGCGTTTTGCCCTGCTATATTCCGATTGCAGCATTCGGGATCGGGACATGATCTTCGTTGATCAGCACGATCGGCGCATCGGCTCCCTCGACCCTGACGACCAGCAGGCGCAGGCTCCATGTGCCGGCTGTCCGGACAGCGGTCGAATAGGCCGTGCCCTTGCCGTTGGCGCCGTGGACCGGAATGCCGAAC
>NZ_RZOL01000324.1:0-7159 GCF_004022985.1 Mesorhizobium sp. M7A.F.Ca.ET.027.02.1.1
GCGTTCATCAGCCGGACAAACCCCTCGATCAGGTCGTCGGCATAGCAGAAGGAGCGCGTCTGCTGGCCGCTGCCATAGACGGTCAGGTCCTCGCCGCGCAGCGCCTGGACGATGAAGTTCGAAACCACGCGCCCATCGTCGGGCTGCATGCGGCGCCCGTAGGTGTTGAAAATGCGGGCGACACGGATATCGAGGCCATAGGTTCTCGAATAATCGAAGAACAGGGTTTCGGCCGAGCGCTTGCCTTCATCGTAGCAGGAACGCGGTCCGTGCGTGTTGACGTTGCCGAAGTAGCTCTCGGGCTGTGGATGCACGAAGGGATCGCCATAGACTTCGGACGTAGAGGCCTGGAATATCTTGGCCTTGTTCTGTCGCGCGAGTTCCAGAAGGTTCAGCGATCCAAGCACGCTTGTCTTGAAGGTGTGGATCGGGTCTGCCTGGTAGTGCGGCGGAGAGGCGGGGCAGGCGAGATTGTAGATCTCGTCGCACTGAAGATCCGAAGGCAGTGCATCGACGATGTCGTGCTCGATACAGGTGAAGCTCGGATTACGCAGAAGGGTATTGAGATTGTATCTTTTTCCGGTGTGGAAATTGTCCAGCGCGACAACGTCGTATCCGTCCCGCAAAAGACGTTCGCACAGATGCGATCCTAAAAACCCCGCTCCTCCGGCGACAAGGGCGCGTCGTCGGCTTTGGTTGGCGCCCCTTTGGCTGCCGGATTCCAGTTTCAGAACCTTGACAAGCTTACCCATGCTTTCCTCGCACGCACCGCACACGCTACCGCCGGGGCCGGGACAAAGCATCGCCCGGCCACGTTCCTGAGAACGTGGCAAACCTCCGCGTCTGCGGAATCGCCATCACTGATGTGCGTTAATTGTTCTTTGGCTTTCGCGAAGCTGGTACGACTACACGACCTCCGTGCTGCCGCTCAGCATTCTCTGCGCCCCGAAAACGCGGTCACCCGCTCGGTGTCACCATCGCCGATTGCTCGCCCAAATTGCACATCCCAACATATCGAAAATATACCTGTGGAAATTATAGTCAACTAAATTAGTGATTTCTTAACCAAGTGCGCTCGCGGATGGTTAACATGAGGGGGCGAGCGTCTCTCGGGCTGAAACACGGCGCATACGGAAAATCCTCTTTACTAAACAGCATATTGGCTCGATCGACGACAATGTATGACCGGACGCGGAAGCTGTCCCTTGAGGTAGAATCGAAACTTGACAGCAAGGACGGCCGAGAATGAGCCGACAGCGATGTCAGCGCAGCGCGCGAAATACTCGGCTTAATTTTTGAGCGCATAGGTAGAACCTTGAATTGTTGCGCGGCCACGCCGCCAATCTGGTTGCGCTCGCCCGCACGGCCCACCTCCAGGTGGCTGCCCGCAACTGGCCATCGCCTTTTGGCCGTCGGGGCGCTATTGGCAAGGTCACGATACGCCATGGTGATCTGAATGCGCTTTCTGTTTGTCCTGATCCTGCTCGTCGGCGCCGGCATCGGTGTCGTCTATCCCTGGGCGATGAGCAACTTCTCCGGCCATGAGATCGGCACCTGGCGGGTCTATGAGCAGGGCCGCTTCAAGCCGCTGACGGTGCCGCTCTCCGGCCGCGACGCGCCGGTGCGGGTGCTGGTCGACCTGACCGCAAGAGCAGAGCGCATCGTTTCGCAGCAGCGCACCGTGCTGACGCTGACCGCTGCAAGCAATGGCCGCACGGTGCTCGCCTCGACGCTGCAGTTCAACCATTCCGACAACCCTCGCCAGGTCAGTCCGCAACTGCCCGACAAGATCTTTCGCGACGAGGCCGGCGTGATCGCGACCGTCAGTCCGGGCCCCTATACCTTCACCGTTGGACCGGGTGATGCCGACGACATACCGATGCGGGCGGTCGATCTCATCCTGCGCTCCGGCGCCGGCGAGATCGACAGCCGTGCACGGCCGGTCGGCTTCGCGCTGATGGCGATCGGCCTGATCGGATTCTTGCTGACTTTGCGCACTCGTGGCGGCCGGCCGGAAAATCCGAACTCGCAGCCGCCACCGCCGCGTTGGGGCAGGGGCTGATGCATGTCGCCCAAAAGTGTGCAGCGGTTTTGGGACAACGACATGCATAACGGCACAAAACCATGAACTACCGCCACGCCTATCATGCCGGGAATTTCGCTGACGTCGTCAAGCATGTCGTGCTGACGCGCTTGCTCGAGTATCTGAAGCAGAAGGATAAGGCGTTTCGGGTCGTCGACACCCATGCCGGCATCGGCCGCTACGACCTGTCGTCCGCCGAGGCGCAGAAGACGGGTGAGTGGCAAGGCGGCATCGGCAGGCTGATCGATGCCCCGTTCGCCGCTCCGGTGGCGGCGCTGCTCGCGCCTTATCTGGAGACTATACGGTCGCTCAACCCCGAGGGTGGCATCCAGAAGTACCCGGGCTCGCCGTTGATTGCGCGCCATCTCATGCGCAAGCAGGACAGGCTGACGGCGATCGAGCTGCACCCCAAGGATGCCGCGAGGCTGAGGACGTTCTTTGCCGGCGATTTCCAGGCCCGGATCATCGAGCTCGATGGCTGGCTGGCGCTCGGCGCGCATCTGCCGCCGAAGGAAAAGCGCGGCCTTGTCCTCATCGATCCGCCATTCGAGGAAGCGGGTGAGTTCGAACGCCTCGTCGACGGGCTGATAAGGGCGCACAAGCGGTGGCCCGGCGGCATCTACGCGCTCTGGTATCCGATCAAGGACCGCAAGGCGATCATCGCCTTCCGCAAGGCGCTGAAGCAATCCGGCATTCCGAAGCTGCTCGATATCGAGTTCGAGATCAGGCCGGCCTCTTCGGAACCCAGCCTCGACGGCAGCGGTCTGCTGGTGGTCAACCCGCCGTTCACGCTGGAGGGCGAGCTGCGGACGCTGCTGCCGGCCCTGCACAGGCTGCTTGCGGTGGGGCGGCCGGCGCACTGGTCGCTGGAATGGCTGGCCGGCGAGCAGGCTTGAGGCGGGCTCATCGACGACCCAGTGACCGTACTCCTTTGGGTCTGGATATGAACGTGCCAGAGCCATTCCGGTGCGTGCAAATTCGGCTTTGGTCAAAAAGCGGTTTCAAACTGGGAAACCATTGTCAACGCAACCGCTTGACCGCCGCCAAGCGAATCCGCACAGTGCGCGCAATCGACCTTGAGAGGCTGCCATGACTCGCTTCGCCAAATCCGCCCTTGCCGCCCTGATTTCGCTCTGCACCCCGCTTGCCGCGCCTCTCGGTATCACCCAGACCGTGCAGGCCGCCGATCTTACGGTCTATTCCGATGAAGACAGCGGGGTCTGCGGTCAGCCCTGGGTACTGAACAAGATCACCAGCCGCTTTTCCTATCAGGTGCATCACGTGCCGCATCTGCCTGACGTGCAGATCACCGATTTCCGGCGCATCCACCAGCATCGCTATCTGGCGGCCAACGATACCTGGCCGATCGGTCGCCGTTATTGCGGCGCCACCGTCAGCCTGTCCGACGGCCGCGATCGCACCATCTGGTACCTGATCGAGGAAGGCCAGGGCTTTGCCTCGATCGGCGACAATGTCGAATTCTGCGTCTCGGGCTTCGACCGCTGGATGGTCTACAACGGCCGCTGCCGCATTCTGCGCTAGACCCCGTTTCCCCTTCCAATCTCTTTCGCGCCTGTGGCCTGATCGGCCGCAGGCGTTTTTTCGTGCCGTTGACAGCAGGTTCGATCCGTCGCATACAGGCGAGACAGACCTGTCTCACTACTAGGTAATCTCCATGACGCCATCGTCCGCTTCCGGCAAGCGCCAACACGTCGTTGACACGGCCTACGTGCTGTTCAAGCGCGCCGGCTTCCATGCCACCGGTATCGACCGGATCATCGCCGAAGCCGATGTGGCCAAGATGACGATGTATCGCCACTTTCCCAGCAAGGACGAACTGATCGTCGAGGTGCTCGACTATCGCGCTATGCGTTTCGACCGCCAACTCGACCGGCTCGCCCAGGGGGACGTTCCGCCGGAGCAGAAAATCGGAAAAATCTTCGACTGGCATGCACGCTGGTTCCGCAGCCCGGATTTCCATGGCTGTCTGTTCGCACATGCGCTGGCCGAGTTCGGCGATCCCGGGCACCCGATTTTCGAGGCCGTTGTCAGGCAGAAGAACGGCCTCAAGCGGCGCATGCAGTCTATCCTCGAAGAGATGATGCCGCACGGCCGCGCCGAGAGCGTGGCGGCGACGCTGCTTATGCTGATCGAAGGTGCGACCTTGCTGGCGCAGATGGGGCAGGCAGAAGCCGCCATTCGCGACTCCCGCAAGGCGGCCATGGGCATCGTCGCCGCCTCGCGCCGGCCGCAATGAGCCCGCTGGTCATCGGGCTCGCATTGTTTGCGGCGATCCTGCACGCAAGCTGGAACGCGTTCCTGCGCACGGGGGCCGACAGGTTGTGGACCGTCACCGTCATGAGCTTTTCAAGCACGGCGCTCGCCATCCCCTTCGCCTTCTTCCACGACCTTCCGGCCGCGCCGGCCTGGTCCTATATCGTGCTCTCGGCCTGCCTGCAGGTTGGCTACACCTTGTTTCTCGTGGCCGCCTACAGATATGGCGAACTGGGGCAGGTCTATCCGATCGTTCGCGGCAGCGTGCCGCTGCTTGTCACGCTCGGCGGGTTCTTCCTGGCCAACCAGCAGCTCACTCTGCCGCAGACCGTCGGCGTCGCGCTGGTCGCTGGCGGCATCATGGGCCTTTCACTCGGACGGGGCAGGGCCGCCACGACATCGATATTCTATGCATTGGCAACGGGAGCGATCATCGCCGCCTACGCGACGGTCGATGCGCTCGGCGTTCGCGCGGCGGGAAATGCCGGCGCTTACACCGCATGGGTCCTGCTGATCTACGGCGCGTTGCTGCCGGCGGCCTTCGTCGCCTGCCGTGGCCGGCTCATTGTCGACCTGCGCGCGCCTGAAACCTGGAAGGCGCTGGGCGGAGGCCTGTTTGCACTTCTGGCCTACGGTGTCGTGGTCGCGGCCTTCGCGCTCGGACCAGCAGGTCCGATCACCGCGATCCGCGAAACCAGCGTCGTCTTCGCGGCCTTCATCGGACGCCTGTTCCTCGGCGAGATGCTGACGCCACGGCGGGTCGGCGCCTGCGCTATCGTCGCGCTCGGCGCCATCTGCCTCGGCTATCAGCCGTGACGGAAATGCGGATCGCGAAGATTCTGGACGGCAGCCCGTCTCAGGACGGCGAGGGCTGCTGACGATTTTTGCCACCGGCATCGCGCTCAATCTTGGCAATCCGAAAATGCCGTTGTTCTACGTCGCGCTGTTGCCTGGCGGCGTCGGCGCATCGCTCAATGCTGCTTATCTTGGTGTGCTGATGATGGTGATCCTGGCCGTTGAAGCGGTGGTGATCGGCGTTCATGTCATCCTCGCCGGCCGCGCCCGCAACCTGTTGCGCACGCCAGGGATCGTACGCCGGGTGACCGCGCGGCGGGCGGTGTGATGATCGGCGCCGGCGTTGCCGTTGTTGCCGCGCGCTGAGCTGATTGCCCAGTCGCCACGCTATTTCCTGCGCGGCATCGCCTGATCGATGATCTTGCGCAGGAATGCGGCGTGGCCGCGGAACGCGCGCCGTCCACTCGTGGTCGCCTTGACGCGCGTCTGCGGCCGGCGGCCGACGAACAGCTTTTCGATGTCGACATAACCGGCCCTGGCCAGCGTATCGAGATGCGCGCCGAGATTGCCGTCGGTGACGTCCACGATGGCCTTCAGCCCGGTGAAGTCCAGCGTTTGGCGCCTTTCCAGCATGTTCAGCGCGGCCATGATCCTGAGCCGAGTGCTCTGGTGGATGATTTCGTCGGCACTCATCGATTGGCTCCGGTGCAGCCAAGCCGGAGGCCACCGACAACCATGCCGCCGCCGTGGCGGACCGTCTTGGCAATCTCGAACGGCGACAGCGCCATTTGCCCCTGTGCGATGGACATCGAAGTACTCCGGCATGCCGTGCAGAATACTCTGGCATATAGAGTAGTCTGTCAATTCACGAGCAATCGGGTCTGCGATCGCGCTTGACAAGGTGGTGCATTGGCCGGCTGCCGCATTGCAGTATAGATCGTCCGCCTGCATGAGATGATCGCACCGCTGAGGCTGTGGTCATGATATTGGCGAACGAAGATCGACACGCAAAGCTGTTCGCTGATCTTCGGAGCTTCACGAGAAGAGCGCTCCCGCGGAGTGTGGAGAATGTCGGCGACACATTCTAGCCGATGGTCGAAGATCAGCAGTGAATTTCTGCGACGATCAGCACGATCATGTGCCGATCGTAACCGAAAGTTAAGTTGCGAAAATCAGTCTATTGCTTCGCTGGCTAGCAAGCCGCGAGTCAGATATGCATGAGCGCGCCGGGTCATTACGGCCGTCGGCACAACGGAAGGGGCATCGCATGGCTAAGCAGTCATCCAAAGCGCCGGCGTCGAAGGCACCGGCAAAGAAAGCACCCGCAAAAGCAGCGACGGCGAAGGTCGCAGCTGCAGTGAAGAAAGCAGCACCCGCTGCCAAGCCGAAGGCCGCGGCGGCCAAGGCAAAAGCAGCACCGGCCAAGAAGCCGGCAGCGAAAGCTGCTGCGAAACCGGCAGTGAAGAAAGCAGCACCCGCCAAGGCCGCGGCAAAGCCGGCGGCGAAGGCGGCACCAGCCAAGAAGCCTGCAGCGAAGGCTGCGGCGAAACCCGCAGCGAAGAAGGCAGCACCTGCAAAAAAACCGGCTGCCAAGGCTGCACCTGCCAAGGCTGCACCGGCCAAGAAGCCGGCTGCGAAGGCTGCTCCGGCAAAGAAGGCTGCGGCAGCGAAATCTTCAGCGCCGGTGAAGAAAGCGGCACCTGCGGCCAAGCCGAAGGCAGCACCCGCCAAGGCCGGCAAGAAGTAGTCGCGTCTTCCCTCGCCGGGGGCGGTGCCGAAACAGTCAAGGGCGGGTGCCTGACAGGCGCCCCGTTCGTTGTTTGGCAGTCGGAAGGCGAGAACAGAGGCGGACGGAGGATATCTTTTCGCAGCTCCCAGGACTTCGCCATAGGGCGGAGTCCGGTGGGGCTTTTTGTGCCATTCATGCGCTTGATGAAATATCGGCGCGAGGCCCTTCGGTCTTGGCTGTCGGCTGAGTGATCCCTGCGATTCTGGCAACTCGGCGAC
>NZ_RZOL01000325.1:0-7136 GCF_004022985.1 Mesorhizobium sp. M7A.F.Ca.ET.027.02.1.1
TGCCGACGAATTCATGGCCCGTCACCATCGGCACCGGCACCGTCTTCTGCGCCCACTGGTCCCAATTGTAGATGTGCACGTCGGTGCCGCAGATCGCCGTCTTCTTGATCTTGATCAGCACGTCGTTTGGGCCGATCTCCGGCACCGGCACCTCTTCCATCCAGATGCCCGGTTCGGCCTTGGCCTTCACCAGCGCCTTCATCATGTTCGACATGCTTTTGTCCCTTGAATCTCTTGATCCGGAATCGCTTTTCGATTCCAGCCCTTCAGGAAATGACCCCGAGTTCACGCCCGACGGCGGCAAACGCTTCCACTGCCCGATCGATATCCGCGCTGGAATGCGCCGCCGACATTTGCGTGCGGATGCGCGCCTGGCCTTTCGGCACCACCGGGAAGGAAAAGCCGATGACATAAATGCCGCGCTTCAGCATGCGCGCGGCCATCTCCTGCGCCAGGCTGGCATCACCCAGCATCACCGGTATGATCGGATGATCGACTCCGGCCAGCGTGAAGCCGAGCTTGCCCATCTGCGACCGGAAGCGCGCTGCATTGTCGTAGAGTTTGTCGCGCAGCCCATCGCCGTCCTTGATCAGTTCGAACACCTTGATCGAAGCGCCGGCGATCGCCGGCATCAGCGTGTTGGAGAAGAGATACGGCCGTGAGCGCTGGCGCAGCCAGTCGACCATCTGGCCTTTGCCCGAGGTGTAGCCACCGGAGGCCCCGCCAAGCGCCTTGCCGAGCGTGCCGGTGATGATGTCGACCCTGCCCTCGACGCCGCAATGTTCGGCCGAGCCGCGGCCATTCCGGCCAACGAAGCCGACGGCATGACTGTCGTCGACCATCACCATGGCGTCGTATTTCTCGGCGAGGTCGCAGACACCCCTGAGATTGGCGATGATGCCATCCATCGAAAACACGCCGTCGGTGGCAATCAACCGGAAGCGGCAGTCCCGGGCTTCCTTCAGGCGCGCCTCGAGATCGGCCATGTCGTTGTTGGCGTAGCGGAAACGTTTGGCCTTCGACAGCCGCACGCCATCGATGATCGAGGCATGATTCAAGGCATCCGAGACAATGGCGTCTTCCTCGCCCAGCAGCGTCTCGAACAGGCCGCCATTGGCATCGAAGCAGGAGCCGTAGAGGATAGTGTCTTCCATGCCGAGGAAAGAGGAAATCGTGGATTCGAGCTGCTTGTGCTCTTCCTGGGTGCCGCAGATAAAGCGCACCGATGCCATGCCGTAGCCATAGCGGTCGAGCGCCTGCTTGGCAGCATTGCGCAAATCGGCGCTATCGGCGAGGCCGAGATAGTTGTTGGCACAGAAATTCAGCACCTTGTCGCCGCCAACCTCGATCTCGGCCGACTGCGTTGAAGTGATCACCCGCTCCGACTTGTAGAGGCCTACCGATTTGAGCCCCGCGAGCTCGCTGTCGATGTGGGAGAGGAATGCTGCGGTCATGGTCGGCCTCGTTTGATGTGGGCTGACTGTCGTCTCGTCCGCGTGAAAAATCCATCGCAAAAACGACCGGATCGGTGGCAAGCAGCACGATGCCGCCCCGATGTCGATCATCATGCGGCGGCGGAAACGACGTCGCGACAAGGGTTCTGGCCGATGACCGCTCAAATGCCGGTACGGCGCTAAACGAGCCGATAACCATTTCGCGATCTTTCGACAGCCGCCCCTCGCCGGGCAGCCGTCGATTTCCGGTCCTGTTAACGTTTGCAGTTCAATGGTGCTCATACAAGAATCTTTAGGCAAGAATCCGTAGGCGAGAGGGCCGCCCCCGAAAATGTCGCAGCAGCCGGTGCAAACCGTTTCAGGCAAGCTCATACTGCTGATCAAGGCCGGCTATTGGCTGGCCCTGCTGATCATTGCGGCCATGGTGATCGCCTCCTTCATCCTGCTGCAGCAGATGATGGCCACCCAACAGCACAATCACACTTTGCTCGACATCGTCAGCACACAAAAGACGCTGTCGCAGCGCATCGTCTTCCTTGCCGGTGCAACGGGCGCCGGCTCACGCGACAAGCAACCGGCGCTGGTCAGCGCGCTCAAGCAGGCAACGGCGGAGTTCGAGACGAACTACGACCTGCTGCTCGATCAGACGGGAGCCGATCCGCAATCGCCGGCCAAGCTTGACCCGAAGTCGATCGAAAGCGTCCTTTTCGCCAAGCCCTTCCACCTCGACTATTTCTCGGTCGGGCTGATCGCCAATGGCGACCGCCTGATCTCGGCCTATGAATCGCAATTCAGCGGCAATGGCGGTTACAAAGGCGGCGACGAACGCGTCAATCTCGACGCCTCCGTCGCCAATGCGACCTTGTCGGGCTACGCCGCGCTTGGCCAGCGCATCACTGCCGACGCCGACGACCGCTCCGAGAAGCTGCTCGCTCTCCATCGCACTCTGTTCTACGCCACAATCGGCGTCATCATACTGGTGGCGCTCTTCATCTTCAGGCCGATGTCGAACGCCATCCTGCGCAAGACGCATGAATTGATCGACGCGCGCAATTCCATGGCCTTCATCGCGGTGCATGACGGCCTTACCGGCCTGCACAACCGCACGTTCCTGACCGATCATTTCGACACGCTGATCAAGGGCACGCACCGGCGTCGCGAACGCCTTGCCGTCGTCCAGCTCGATCTCGACCGATTCAAGCAGATCAACGATACGCTCGGCCACGCCGCCGGCGACTATGTGCTGGTCGTGACGGCACAGCGCATGCGCGATTCCTGCCGGGCGTCGGATCTGTGCGTGCGCCTGGGCGGCGACGAGTTCGTCATGATCCTCGGCGGCGCCGGCGGCACCGAAGACATCAATATGCTGGCGCGACGCATCCTGGCACATATCAACGAGCCGATCATCTTCCAGGGCACGACCATTCTCCCAGGCGCCAGCGCCGGCATCGCTGTCTATCCGATCGACGCCGACAATGCTGGGGATTTGCTGGTCCACGCCGATCTTGCGCTTTACTCCGCCAAGAAGCTTGGCGGCGGCAACTTCTCCTTCTTTTCCGAGGAGCTGCGCCGCGAACTGGACTATCGCAAGCAGCTCGAGCACGACATCAAGGTCGCCATCGCCGAGCGGGCGTTCCAGGTCTATTTCCAGCCGCAGGTCTCACTGACCCACGGCACGATCAGCGGCATCGAGGCGCTGGTGCGCTGGAACCATGCGGAGCGCGGCATGATCCCGCCCGGTGAATTCATTCCGGTCGCCGAGAAATGCGGCTTCATGCCCGAGATCGGCCGCATCGTCATCACCAAGGCGATCAACGAGGCGGCCGAATGGAACCGCGCCGGCATTGCCTTCGGACGGCTTGCCGTCAATGTTTCCGGCACCGAGCTGCGCGAGCACGATTTCGATGCGTTCTTGTTCGAGACGCTGGAAAAGGCCGGGCTGCCGCCGCAGAAACTGTCGCTGGAAATCGTCGAATCCGTCATCCTCGATGACGAAAAGACGGGCATCGCGGCCAAGCTGCGGCACATCCGGGCAGCCGGCGTCCATCTCGAACTCGATGATTTCGGCACCGGCTATGCTTCGCTCAGCCATGTCAACCCGAACGAGATCGACCGGCTGAAGATCGATCGCCGCTTCGTCCAGAACATCCATGAGAATGGCGACAACTCGAAGATCGTGCGCGCCATCACCGAGCTGGCGCGTGGCCTTGGCATCTCGATCGTCGCAGAGGGCGCCGAAACCGAGGCCGAGCTCGATTCGCTGATGGCGATCGGCTGCGACCAGGTGCAGGGCTACTCCATCGCCTTCCCGATGCCGCACGACAAGGCGCTGGAATGGCTGACCGCCCGCATGCCCAAGAAGGCCAAGCTGACGGTGCTGCAAGGAAGCCTGGCATAGGTAAGGCCATAGGTAAGGCCGGCTGCCTTGACAACCGCGTGTGAAGATGGCGGCCTTGTCGTGATCGCAACCGGATATCGGGGCTGATGACACCGTTTCGGTTTGTGCTGGCGGCGGTTTTGATTTTTGCGGTTCCCGCCCAAGGGGCCGATCGCATAATATATCTTACCTTCGACGATGGGCCGCTGAACGGCACAAGCAACATCCTCGATGTGCTGGAAGCCGAGCAGGTTCCTGCAACCCTATTCATGGTCGGCATGCACGCACAGGCGAGCGCCGCCAACAGAGCGCTCGTCCAGCGCGCCAGGCAGCTTCCTCTGGTGACGCTCGGCAACCACAGCTACAGCCATGCCTACAATCACTACCGGCATTTCTACGGCGACACCGAAGGTGTCGTCGCCGACATGGTAAGGGCAAACGCGGTGCTCGGCTTGAAGCCCGTGGTGCATGCAAGGCTGCCGGGGCGCGACGTGTTCAGGCTGCCCTCCATGGCGAAGAACGACACTTCGCTTGGCCTCGCCCAGGAGGGGCGTGAAGAGCCCGACTACGAATTTGTCGCGGCCTCAGGCTTCTATCTCTACGGCTGGGACCATGAATGGGTCCACAAGGACAACGGCGAGCCGGTGCAGAGCGTCGATCATCTGGTCAGCGAGATCGATCACCTGTTCGGCTATGGCCGCTTCGTCAAGCCCGGCAAGCTGATCCTCCTGATGCATGACGAGATGTTCCAGGACGGTTTCGACGGCAAGACGAAGCTGACCAATTTGATCACCGCGCTGAAGCTGCGCCGTTACACCTTTGGGGCAATCCAGGGCTATGACGACTGAGGCGACAAGGACGGCCAGTTCTCAGCGGTTTGCGCGTCGCGGGATCAGCAAGGTGTCAAAGCACCTCGACCGATTCGCCGCGTAACTTGTGGCGGCGCAATTTGATGTATGTGCGTAAATTTGGCGTAATCTGAAAGCCAATCAGCTTCGTCTCCTGGAGGGGAGCAGCCCACGCCATGGTCTCGTAGCGGGCACCGTAACCTTCGATAGTGACGGCAAGATTTTCGCGGCCCAGATACCTCGCCAGAGTGGCACAGGCAGCAACCCTCGATCGTATGGACTGACCGTATTTGGGCGCAAACGCCAATCCTCCGTCCGCCAGGTCATCCACCTCATGGGCAAGCACTAGGAACAAGATGTCCTCGTCGCCGGCCGGCACACCGGCATCCACAAGGCGCTCGGGGTCTCCGGTATCGAATTTCAGTCCGACCAGGCGGGCGACAAGACCTTCAACCCGGGGACCGATTATTTGCTCCAGCCATCTGCGGTGTGCATCGGTGCGCCTGCTGGACTTTCCGTCCGGATAGTGGCCGCTGTCGTAGGCAGCGTGAAACATCGCGGCCAGGACAAGATCGACGCTTTTATCGAAATGCGCGGCCGATGACGCAGCTCCCACCGCATGGCAGATGAACGGCCGTCCTGTCTTGCGGTAGCGGCCGTTGAACATCGCGCAACACACACGATACGCCTTTTGCACCCGGGCGATATCGGCAACCGAATATCCATTCTCGTATAGCTGCATGTAGAGCGCCGTATTGGTCTGGCGCGGAACGAACGGATCTTTCTTGGTCAACTTGTCCCCCCGGACTTTGTTAGGTTTTCGTCAACTTTTCTCGGCAGAAGACGCACTGCTTCGCGATTTCCCTGCAGACTTGCAGTAGAATGAAACTGATCCCAAGCGTTTGGATCACCCTAGATCGTTAGAAGTACGACAGGGAAAGTCCAGTCTAGGGGCTCTTGCAGGAAGCTTCGACCGCGCGCTACCGATCCTCGCGGTAGCTAATTTCAGATCCGCAAGCCGAACCTGATGCCGTCATAGATGGCGGCATGAATGTTGCGCGAGGCGACCGCGTCGCCAATGCGGAACAGAACAAAGCCGCCTTCTGGATTGCGCTTGGGAAAGATGTCGCCACCGCTCACCAGCCGTTCGTAGTCGACCGCGCCGCCATTCTTCGACAGCGGCTTCAGCGAGAGGTAGAGATCGTCGAGCGGCAGCGTACCGTGCTCGACCACCACCTGATCGACCCTGCGCTCGCCGCGCCAGCCATCGGCGAAATCCGAAGCCAGCTCTGCGATCAGCTGGTTGCCCTCGCGCCGCACCGAACGCAGCCGCGTGTTGATGGTGATGGTGACGCCCTTTTCCTGGAAGACCCTGATATAGGGCACATGGTTCATGCCGCCCATTTCCGGGGCAAAGAAACGCTCCGGCGATACAAGCTCGAGCTTCGAGCCGGCATTGGCGATCAGTTCGGCGGCGCCCATGCCCTGATGGCCGCCATTGTCGTCATAGAGCAGCACATTTTCGGCCGGCTTGACGCTGCCGGCCATGATGTCCCAGCTCGAGGTGACAAGGTTGTCGCCTGATGTCAGCGGCGGGTTCTGCGGCAGGCCGCCGGTAGCGACCACCACCACATCGGGCGACAGCGCCAGGACATCGTCTTTTTCCGCCCAGGTGTCGTAGCGGATCTCGACACCGAGCCGGTCGAGTTCGGCCAGCCGCCAGTCGATGATGCCGATCAGCTCCTTGCGGCGCGGGTTCTGCGTCGCCAATCGCACCTGGCCGCCGGCTTGGCTCGATGCTTCAAGCACCATCACCTTGTGGCCACGCTCGGCTGCGACCCGCGCAACCTCCAGCCCGCCGGCGCCGGCCCCGACGACCACGATTTTCTGCTTCGGTCCTTCGGTCTTGACGATGATATGCGGGATTTCGGCCTCGCGGCCGGTCGCGGCATTGTGGACGCAAAGCGCTTCGCCGCCCTCATAAATGCGGTCGAGACAATAGGTGGCGCCCACGCACGGGCGGATCTCATGCTCGCGCCCCTCCATCACTTTTTTGATGATGTGCGGATCAGCGATATGGGCGCGGGTCATGCCGACCATGTCGAGCTTGCCGGTGGCGATGGCGTGGCGTGCGGTGGCCACGTCGGATATGCGCGCCGCGTGGAAGGTCGGGAATTTCGTCGCCGCCCTCACCTCTCCGGCGAAATCGAGATGCGGCGAAGAGCGCATGCCGGTCACCGGGATGACCTTGGTCAGCGCCGCATCGCTCTCGATCGAGCCCCGAATGATGTTGAGGAAATCGACCTTGCCGGAGCCCGCCAGCCGCCTGGCGATTTCGATCCCCTCCGCCTTCGACAGGCCTTTTTCGAAATCTTCGTCGGCGACCATGCGGATGCCGACGACGAATTTGTCGCCGACAGCTGCCCGCACGGCATCGAGCACCATGTTGGTGAAGCG
>NZ_RZOL01000326.1:0-7125 GCF_004022985.1 Mesorhizobium sp. M7A.F.Ca.ET.027.02.1.1
ATGATAGGCATAGCCGATATCGGGCTCGACGACGCATTTTCCACCCTTGGCCAGGGCGCCGGCAAACAGGATGTAGTCTTCGCCGATCCTCAGCTTTTCGTCGTAGCGAAGCCGGTTTTCGTTCAGGAACTCGCGCTGGAAGATCGGCTTGAGATAGCCGAGGTTGAACTTGGATTCGAAGACGACGTTGCCGGCGATGTAGGTGGCCAGCGAAATCTCGCGCAAGCCTTCCAGATACTGCCGCGGAAACATCGCGTCCTCGATGACGCCGTCCTCGCGAACGACCTGCAGATTGTCGACGGCGATCTGGGCATCCGCGCTTTCGGCACGAGCGATCATGGCCGCGAGCCGGCCGGGAAAGACCGCGTCGTCGGAATCGAGAACCGCGATCCATCTGCCGCGGGCGGCGTCGAGGCCGGCATTCCTGGCGCCGCCAGGGCCGCGGTTGCTGGCCAGGGCGACGACACGGACGATATCCCCGGGGTAGGCCCGCGCCACGTCGAGCGTCGCATCGCGCGACTTGTCGTCGACGACGATGATTTCGACGCTGACACCCTTCTGGGCGATGGCGCTGGCAATCGCCCGATCAAGGGTCGCCTCGGCGTTGTAGGCGGCAATAACGAAGGAAACATCCGGGACAGAGCTGACGTCAGGCTGCACGCTTGCCTCCCTCCTGTGGCGACGGCTGGCCATAGAGGCGAATTTCGCGGATGCCGACGAGGCCGCTGACGACACCAACATGCATAATGCCGCGCAGCACGCTGCGGTTCCTGCGGACTGGACTGACGACGACCGGAAGTGCCGAGGCGAAGCAATAGATGGCCTTTGCCGAGGCCAGGCCGACCTGCTTGACCAGGCCGATGCCGCTGGCGCTGCTGCCCAGGAGATGGCCATGCGTCTGGCCGACGCGGAAGCGGCGGCGGCCGAGCCATTCGAATGCCGCCCTTGAGCGCGGCACCACCTCGTCGACCCACGCCTCGGGCGCGAAGGCGATGCGGCCGCCGGCCTTGTGCATCTGGTCGAAGAATTCGGTGTCCTCGCCGCCGGTCTGGCCACGCGCCAGGCTGAAGCGGCGGCCGCGCAGGCTGTCCGAGCCCATCCGCAGCAGAACATTGCAGGTGTAGCCGGTGCGGATCTCGCCGCGTACCCAGACGGGCAAGGTCGAATGGAAATCGCCGCGCCGCATCCAGTCCGGCGCATCCGGGCGATAGCGCGCCCTGACCGGGCCGAGCACGACGGCGACACCGCTTTGCTGCGCCATCGCGACCAATTCGGCGAGCCATTGAGGCGTGGCCGTCTCGTCGTCATCAATGAAGGCGACGAAATCCGCTGTGCTCGCATCGAGGCAGGCATTGCGGGCGATCGAGATGTTGCGCGCCGGGGCATGCCGATAGTGGATCGGCACCGTCAATTCCCGCGACAGCGCCGCCACCAGGTCACGGGCCGTCGGGGTGTCGTCATTGTCGGCGACGATAATGCGGATATCGAATCCCGCCGGCATCTCCATCGCGTCGAGCGAGCGCAGCGTGTCAGCCAGCTCCGGCCGGCGGAACGTGCAGACGCCGATGTCGATGCTGCGGTTCTTTGCCGACACCGCCATCAGGCCACTCCGCGTCGCGAGCCGAGGCCGAGAAGCTGCAGCCAGAAGCCAACCGACCAGCCAAGATGCATGACCATGGCCGAGACACCGGCCAGCGCAACGTCAGCCTTGCCCTGGCGGATAGCCGTCACCAGCCCGTAGCCCAGGCACACCGACACCCACAGCAACAAAGGCACTGCCGCAATCCAATGCACGAAGGAGAAGGCCGCAAGAAGAACCACCGGGAAGACCGCCAGCGGCACCATCTGCCGGATCTTTGGGATGACGCGGTGCTTCAGCACATTCTTGGCACGCCCGCGACCGTAGCCGAGATACTGGAAATAGAGGCCTGAGAGCGAGGCGCGCGGATAGTAGACCATCTGCGTCTTGCCACTCATCCAGATCTTGTAGCCGGCCTTGCGCAGGCGATAATCGAGCTCGGCGTCCTCGTTATGGCTGAACGCTTCGTCGTAGCCGCCGACGGCGCCGAATGCCGATATCCGCATCAGTGCATGATGGCCGTGATCGATCCACTGTCCCTGCGAAAGATGCCGATGCTTCGAGCCGCCGGTGCCGAGCTTGGAGTTCTGCGCCGCGGCGGCCGCCTTCTGCACGGCACCGCTGCCGCTGGTCAGCATCGAAACGACAACCGAATCCGCTGATGTAGCCAGGGCTTCCTCGACCAGCCGGTCGCAATAATCGTCGGGATAACCGCCATGCGCATCGATGCGGATGAGATAGTCGGCACCATCGCCGAAGGTACCGACGGCGAGATTGATCGCCGCGCTCTGGATGCGCCGCTTGTTGTGGAGCAGGATAACCCGCGGGTCCTTGGCAATCACATCCTCGACGATGGAAAGCGTGCCGTCGGTGCTGCCGCCGTCGGCGACGATGATCCGGGCGCCAAGCCGGGCGGCCGCGGGCCGCAATTGATCGAGCAGCGCACCGATATGGGCGGCTTCATTCAGGCACGGAATGACGATCAGGCTGGATGAGGGTTTGTCCGTCTGCGTCATCAATCTCTGTCCATCTTGCCTCTGTCCATCCTTGGCCATCCTATGCCAATGCCTCGGCGGCAAAGGAGCCGGGCACGGCCGTCAGGCTGCGCAGCCGCTCGACAAGCGCCCGGCAATCGCTGCGATCGTAGCTCCAGGTCCTCGGATTGCGGGCCAGAACGCGCTCCTTCAGCCTGGCGAAGCGATGCTCTTCCATCTTGCCGAGCACGGCTTCGAGCGCTTCGGGCGACGCCTGCGGCAACAGCACGCCGATATCCTGCTGTTTGAGGAACCGCCCGGTCTCGGTGTTGCCCATCGAGATCGGCACCGCTCCGAAACGGCAGCCTTCATAGAGCCGGTTGGGCAGAAGCCATTCGGAGTTCTGCCCCGCCTCGAAGAAATCGATCGCCCACGAAAAATGGACATCGTTGTAGATCGCCGCCATGTCTTCCGGATTGCGGTAGGGCCCGAGAAACGACAGCCACGGCTCGGCTTCGACAAAGCCGTGAAAGTCAGGGAATTCCGACAAAGCCGGACGTCCGCGCAGCACGACCTCGAAGCGGCCCTCCATGCGGCGGGAGAAATCGGCCAGCAGCTCGAGTGAGCGTCGGCAGCGCAGCGCACCGAACCAGCCGATCCGCCATGGCGGACCGACCGGGCTCTCTTCAGTCTCCGGAGCGCCGGGCAAGATCGTCGCGGCCTCGAAATATTTGTTTTCGACCAGCTCGATGGGTGCCGAAACCTGGCCGAACGGCTTGAAATAATTGGCGATAAAGGCAGGAGAACTGGTCACCAGCAGCTTCACATCCCTGGCCAGAAAGCGCTCGGTGGCGCGCAGCGCCTTGCCCAGGACATCGTTGCGCAGCACAAGCCGATGAATGTCGAGGCACTCGTATACGATCGGAACCGATGCACCGAAGGCTGACCTGGCGCGGCGGGCAAGCGCCAGCATTTCCAGGTTGCGCGCGATGATGAGATCCGGTTTTGGCATACCGCCAAGCGTCGAGCCTATCGAAACGGCTGCTTTGGCGACGGCCGCGAGGCGTTGGCCGAATCGCCCGTCACGCGTCGCGCCGAGGTCGATCGGCCGCAGTCCCTCGATATCCGCAATCGGATTCGCGGTGCGACGGAAGCCGGCCAAAGTGACCTGGGCCCCACCTGCCCTGAGCATCGTGATCCGCCGGCGCACCGCCGGGTCGGAAACGTCGTGCACAAGGTACAAGACATGCAGCATAAAAACTCGACCGCTGTTGGCCCACCCGAGGGAATGCTAGTACAGGTCTTGCTGCATCGCAACATTTTTGGTGCGGCGGCCCACGTTTTCTGTTGCACTGCAAAATTATTGCCGTAGTTTGTGGTCGGCGGCGGTCGTGGATTTTCGGGCTCGGAAATCAACGTAAAAAATCAGGAATCCTGAATTTGGAAGCCAATGCATTCGATCCGCCAGAAGGCTCCTTGCGCAAATCGGTTGGGCGCGGCGCGGTTGTCACGGCCATGGCGCAATCGGTGCGGGTCGCGACACAGATCCTGTCCGTTATCGTCTTGTCGCGGTTGTTGTCGCCACAGGATTTCGGCGTCGTGGCGATGTGCGCGCCGGTGCTTGCCTTTATCGCCCTGTTCCAGGATTTCGGCCTGACCCAGGCGACGATCCAGAAGTCGGGCATCCGGCATGAGGAGGTGAACTACCTCTTCTGGATCAATGTCGCGGTCAGCGCGATCCTGGCTTGCGTGCTTGCGGGTGCGGCGCCGCTGGTTGCCGCCTTCTACGGCGAGCCGCGCGTGACGGGCCTGGTGGCTGCGTTCGGGCTGCAGATCATGGCCTATGGGCTGGGCGCCCAGCATCTGGCGCTCTTGACGCGCCGCATGCAGTTCGGCCGGCTGGCCGTCATCGACGTCGCCAGCGCCATTGCCGGGCTTGCGGTGTCGATCGCCTGGACCTTTATCGATCGCTCCTATTGGGCCCTGTTTGCCGGCACGCTGACCGGTGCCGTGCTGCCGACGCTCTGCTATTGGGCGAGCTCGCGCTGGCGCCCGGGCCTGCCGCGCAAGGTCGCCGGCATCGGCGAGCTGATCAATTTCGGCGCCGGCATCACCGGCTTCAACTTCGCCAATTTCTTTGCCCGCAACCTCGACAATGTGCTGATCGGCAAATATTGGGGCGAGGCGCAACTCGGCCTCTATGACCGCGCCTACAAGCTGCTTCTGTTTCCGCTGAGCCAGATCACCAACCCGCTGTCGAAGGTGATGGTTCCGGCGCTTTCGAGGCTGAAGGATGAGCCGGATCGCTACCGCAGCGCCTACCTGCGCGTCATGCCGCTGATCCTGCTGGTGGCGCTTCCCGGCGTCGCCTTCGCCACCGCGATGTCGGATGTGCTGATCCCCTTCGTGCTCGGCGAGCAATGGCGCGCAAGCGCCTCGATTTTTCTGGCGCTCGGCTTTGCCGGGCTGCTGCAGCCGCTCAACAATCCGGCGGGGTGGCTTTTCGTCAGCCAGGGCCGCTCCGGCGATTTCATGCGCTGGGGCATCATAACGGCCGTGACGTCGGTGCTGGCCTTCATGCTCGGCCTGCCCTATGGCGCGCTGGGCGTGGCGATCGCCTATGCGATCAGCGAATATCTGCGGACGCCGTTCCTGTGGCTCTATGTCGGCAAGAGCGGGCCGCTTCAGGCGCACCATGTACTTCGAGCGGCAACGCCGTTCGTGCTTGGCGCCCATCTGGCACTGGCCGGCATCTGGTTCATCAAGCCAGCGCTGCCGCAGCAGCATGTCGTCGCCCTGGCCAGCGGCGCCGTGCTCGCCTACCTCATCACCATCGTCATCGCACTGGCATTCGCCTCCGGCCGCGAAGCCTTGCGCGAGGCCCTCAAGATGCTGCCGGCAAGGCTGCCTGCGGCGGCGGCGCGCGAAGCGCAATAATTTGGGCGTCTTCGACTGCTACCGACATCTCCTCCAGGACCAGGTCTGAACCATGCACTACCGATCGATCTCCGATATGAACGACGCCATCGTCAGGGGCCTGCACCGGCTGCCGCGCGACATCGACCTGGTGGTCGGTGTGCCGAGAAGCGGCGTTTTGGCAGCGACGCTGGTCAGCCTTGCCGCGAACATCCCGATGACCGATCTCGACAGCTTCCTGGAAGGGCGTATCTATACGTCTGGCGTCACCAAGCGCCGTGCCGCTCTCGACCGCAAGGTTTCCGAGATGCGCAAGGTGCTGGTGATCGACGACAGCGTCGCCGGCGGCAACGCCATGCGTGACGCACGCGCCCGCATCCAGGCTGCGGGCATCAAGGCGGAGTTCACCTTTGCCGCCGTGTTCGGCCTTGAGCCCCAGCACCAGGAAACCGACCTCGTCTTCGAAGTCGTGCCGCATCCGCGCATGTTCCAGTGGAACTTCATGCATCATAAATTCCTGGCGCAATGCTGCGTCGACATTGACGGCGTGCTGTGCCTCGATCCGACAGAGGCGGAAAACGACGACGGCCCGGCCTATGAACAATTCCTCAGCGAAGCGCGGCCGCTCCATGTCGCGACCCACAGGATCGGCTGGCTGGTCACCAGCCGGCTGGAGAAATACCGCGCGCTCACCGAGGCATGGCTCGCCAAGCATGAGATCAAATACGACCAGTTGATCATGCTCGATCTGCCGAGCAAGGCGGAACGGCAACGGCTCGGCGCGCATGGCAGTTTCAAGGCCGATTTCTACCGCAAATCCGATGCCATCCTGTTCATCGAGAGCGAGCACGAACAGGCGCTGAGGATCACCGAACTGTCAGGCAAGCCGGTGCTGTGCGTCGAAACGCATATGGTCAGCTTTCCCAACACGCTGTCGCTGCCGGCACTTGGCCAGGCGGCCAGAAACCTGCCGGCAAGGCTGCGGCAGATCAAGTCGCAAGAGGGCCGCAAAAGCGCCGCCAAGACCATTGCCCGCGCGCTGCTTGGCGCCCGCGGCTACGAGACGCTGAAAAGCCGGGTCAAACGCCCGGCCTGACCTGCTCAGGCCGCGCCGTCAGGCCGCCTGCCGCGCGCGTTGCTGCATGGCCCTGTCCAGTATCGAGAAGAAGGTGATGAACTGGCGATCGGGATCGAGTTCCGGGCGCCCGGCGAAGCTGCGGGCGAGGCTGGAAAGCCGGTCATATTCCTGATTGTCGTTCCACAGCCGCCTGACGGCCGCGACCCAGTCGGCCAGCGGTGCATCATAATCCAGCACCACGCCACCGGAGCCAATCGCTTCGGGCAGACCGCCGCGCCGCGAGCCGACAACGGGGATTCCGCTGCAATGGGCCTCCGACGCGACGCGGCCCCAGGCCTCTTCCCACTTGCTGGGAGCAAGCAGGATCTTCGTGCGGCCGTAGACCGTCTTCATGTCGCTGGTGCGGCTCTCCAGGACGACATTGCCCAAGGGAGCGATCGTCTGCTCGATCCGCGCCCGGTGATCGTCGTCGAGCTTCCAGCTTTCGACGAACAGGAATGGAATTTCGCGGCAGGCGCCGGCGATCCGCACCGCGAGCTCGAACCCCTTTTCCTCATAAGGGTTGATCAGCGTGACGA